>NZ_JAHGAH010000999.1:0-794 GCF_030248475.1 Vibrio sp. D173a | reverse complement strand
ATGATAGAGCTCCCAGAAGTCTTCCCATCAAATGAGATCTATCAAACCACGATTGTGAGTGCACTAAAACAATCACGTCTGAAAATCGATGCGGTCGCATTTGGTGATATGTTCTGTAATGGCATTGCTGACTATCGCAGAAGCTATATAGAGCCCGCAGGTTGGGAGTGCGTATTCCCGTTACTAGGAGAAGAAAGTGAAGATCTTGCTAAAGAGATAATAGAAAGAGGCATCGAAACCTTCTTAGTTACTGTCGATACCAATGCACTAGCAGCCGAATATTGCGGACAAACTTATACCCAATCATTAATAGAGAAACTCCCGGAAAGAGTAGACCCTTGTGGTGAAGACGGTGAGTTTCATACTTTAGTGACAAAAGCGCCTTCATTTAAAGGCGAAATAGATGTCTCACTACAAGAGGTAGAGAAAGGAGAGCGTTTTGTTCATCAACGTTATCAAGCCAGCATAAAGCGCGATGAAGTTGGCGAATAATAAGTGAAGGGGTATCATTGCTGCGAATTTTCTTATAGGTAGGTACAGTGTTGGGCGAGCAGCAAAAAAACATATTGGTGTTTGATTCAGGGGTAGGAGGTTTATCTGTCTATAAAGAGATAAACAAGCTACTGCCAAATCATAACTATATCTATGCCTTCGACAACGAAGCATACCCTTATGGTGAACTCGACCAGCAAGTGCTTATTCAACGAGTCCAGCAGATAGTTGCTAGCTTTATTGAAAGCCACGCCATCGATATCGTGGTGATTGCGTGTAATACCGCAAGCACCATAGTGCTA
>NZ_JAHGAH010000998.1:0-608 GCF_030248475.1 Vibrio sp. D173a | reverse complement strand
TCGAACTAAACCGCGCGTGTTGCTCGCGGTTGGGCTTTCAATAGCGTACAACAGCCACTCATCCATTTTGAATGGGCGGTGGAACCAGATGGAATGGTCAATCGTGGCGACTTGGAAGTTTGGTGTCATCAAAGAGACTTCATGCGGATGCAGAGCCGTAACCAAGAAACCCCAATCAGAAGCGTAAGCCAGTAGGTATTGATGAATCAGGTGGTTATCGGGCATTTCGCCGTTGGCACGCACCCATAGGTACTGTTTTGGCTCAGTTTTCTTTGGCTTGAGTGGGTTTACCACGGTTACAGGACGCATTTCGATTGGCTTTTCACCGCAGAAGGTTTTACGTAGTTTCTCTGGTAAAAATTCCGCGATGTGGCTAGCCAGTTCAGTCTCCGAAGCAAAGTTCTCAGGGCCTGGAATATCTGGCATGGTATTTTGGTGCTCAAAGCCGGGTGCATCACCGTGGTAAGAGGCGGTCAGGTAGAAGATTGGTCGACCATTTTGAATCGCTTTAACACGGCGAGTGCTGAAGCTGCGCCCGTCTCTCAGGTTCTCTACATCGTAGATGATCGGCTTTTCTGGATCGCCCGGAAATAGAAAGTAGCTGTGGA
>NZ_JAHGAH010000997.1:0-1053 GCF_030248475.1 Vibrio sp. D173a | reverse complement strand
CATCGCCACAAGCCTTTATGGTAGTGCCGATTGTGGGCGCGTTCTTTATCGATATCGTGAACCTGATTATCCTACAAGGCTATATCTCGTTTGTCGGTTAACCCATTGATGATGAGATAATCCGTTTTAAAGTGAATAGCTCCACGCTGATCGTGGAGCTTTTTTTATGGGTTGCGTTTATGTACTTGGGAGAAAGTAAGCATTGAGCTTACAGGCACTTACAACAGAATTTCGCTAGCCGTGTTACCTTCTAATCTCATTAGATTTGTAACTCGGAATCGCTCTTCTTGAGTTAGTTTTTGGGCTGTTCGGCTTGGGTTTGAACAGCCCATTTTTTTATCTTTCATTTTTTCTCATCGAAAATTAAGTGTTAAATTGAAGTTGTAAGTGGTGTGTTTTTTAAGGATGTTTTTGGATTATTGTGAGTTGAATCACCTATTGCTTGGGTCGTTCCACTTGTTTACGCAGAGCATTTCCTATAAGTTTGCCTCTTAATTTTTGATATTTAATTATCGAAAATCAAAAGAAACACTTACGGATTTATTGGATACACGCATGTTGAACTTAACGATCGGACAAGAATTGGCTGGTATTTATACCCCAATCACAGTCGCAGACTGGGAATGTCCACAGCTAAAATCTATCCACAAAGAGCGGTCTACCTTGGGATTTAGTTTGTTCCAAGGGCAGGCAGGACTTTAACTATAGAATGATCGCACTTACACACTTCTTCTATATCTAACGCGTTACCCCTCTCCCTCAGAGCCTTTCGGCCAATCAATAACAACAAACTGAATCTCTTCCTAAATCGTCCCTGACGAGGCTTTCGCACGTCTGGGTTTTTTAATGGCCACTAGGCCATGAAAGCAGAGATTTGACCAAATGAAACAAACAATTATCTCACTAGTTCTGGCAGCTATCACGACAACCTCATTCGCGGCAGACAAAAGTGGAACGACTCTCGGCCTTGGTTTGACCCACTACACGCAAGACTTAGGCTCTGCCTTATCCTTGCTTGGCGAGGAGAATACTTATCACCTCAAAGGCGATTAC
>NZ_JAHGAH010000996.1:0-666 GCF_030248475.1 Vibrio sp. D173a | reverse complement strand
CTGCTGGTGCTCCATGGGATGCTATCAACCCTGAATCTGCTGCTCGTATGCGTGCTCAAAATAAATTCAAAACCGGTCTAGACATTGCGCAATACACGGCAGACATTATGCGTGCAGATATGGAGGCTTATGACAAAGACAGCTCTCAATACACTCAATCTTTAGGTTGCTGGCATGGTTTTATCGGTCAACAAAAACTGATTTCAATTAAAAAGCATTTTGGCGGTAAAACAGATCGTCGTTACCTATACCTTTCTGGTTGGATGGTTGCGGCATTACGTTCAGAATTCGGTCCTCTTCCAGATCAATCAATGCACGAAAAAACAACCGTTGCTGGCCTAGTTGAAGAGCTATACACATTCCTACGTCAAGCAGATGCTCGTGAGCTAGGTGGTCTATTCCGTGAACTAGACGCAGCACGTGAAGCAGGTGATATTGATCTACAAGACTCTATTCAAGACAAAATCGACAACCACGTAACACACGTTGTACCAATCATTGCGGATATCGATGCAGGTTTCGGTAACGCAGAAGCGACTTACCTAATGGCTAAGCGGATGATTGAAGCGGGTGCTTGTTGTCTACAGATTGAAAACCAAGTAGCGGATGAGAAGCAATGTGGTCCCCAAGACGGTAAAGTAACGGTACCTCACGCAGACTTCCACG
>NZ_JAHGAH010000995.1:0-806 GCF_030248475.1 Vibrio sp. D173a | reverse complement strand
TATGGGCAGACAACTTATGACTTCGACACTGGTACTATGACATTCTTCGCTCCGGGGCAAGAAGTGAGTATAGAGCCTAGTGAGCATGTAGAAGATTCGATAGGTTGGACTTTGGCGTTTCACCCACAACTGATAGCGAAATCCGATCTCTACGGAAAAATGCTCGACTACACTTTCTTTGAGTACGAGAGCAATGAAGCTCTGCATCTGTCTGAACGTGAACGTGCGATGGTGACGGACATTGCCCTAAATATCGGCAATGAAACAGAAGCGAGTATCGACAAGCACACTCAGTCATTAATCTGCTCTAATATCGAATTACTGCTGAAATACTGTAATCGCTTTTATGATCGTCAGTTCATTGTTCGATCTGATCTGAATCATGACCACATTCATCGTTTAAGTCGCTTACTCGTAGACTATTATCAAGAGGATAAGCCGTTTGAATTGGGTGTTCCGACCGTTCAATATTGTGGTAAAGAGCTTGGGCTTTCGCCGTATTATTTAAGCGATCTGTTAAAGAAAGAGACAGGCAAAAACGCGTTAGAGCACATTCATCTGTTTGTGATTGAACGTGCGAAGACATTAATGAAAGAGACAGAACACAGCATCACCCAAATCGCTTATGAGTTAGGATTTGAGTATCCACAACATTTCTCCAAGCTGTTTAAAGCGAAAACTGGACTTAGTCCAAGGGAGTTTCGAAACACGCCATAGTGTGCAATGTGGGATGAAAGGCGGTTAGTTCCTGCGCGGTACGTCACTCCAGAGTAAGACAGCGGTCAAATTGCTATCGAGGAAGGATG
>NZ_JAHGAH010000994.1:0-708 GCF_030248475.1 Vibrio sp. D173a | reverse complement strand
TTCACCGTAAACATCTCAAGCATAGGTTCGAAGATGCGAGACTCAATATTGTCACGCTGTTCTTGCGTCAAAGTAGACTTAACGCACGAATACGCCAAGCTAGTGAACATTAACCAGCAATGTTCGTTTAGAATTTGGTGGAAAAGACGACCCGTTGGGTTTGTGTTCTTTTGAACATGGAAATCAAACGTCAGGTACTTGTCTGCGTATACTTCCAATAGTTCAGTAACGAAATCAGCGTACTTCTGCTCTTTAGTGATAAGGAACAAACGACCAGCTAGGTTCATGTATGTGTAGTTTTGTTTGTGACGGTTGTGCTCGTAACCACCCGCTTCGCCATGCCCTGGCACGTCAATAGGTAAACGCATGAAGGCTTCCAGCTCTTTTTGATTCGCTGCGATCGTCTTACCCATTAGACTTGAACGGCCAACTTCTAAATGAAGTGCTTCAATTTCCGCGTCCGTTAGTAGTATTGGTTGTGTAGTCATGTTCTTTATCACCCTCGATGAAGAGTTTCTGTATTTGAATTTCAATCTAATTCTTAAACTTCATATAAAGTAATACAATATGAGGTTTAATCCTACCTATTCATCGCTAAATGATGAGCAGAATCACATAAATCTCGCTAAACCCTTGATCTAAAAAGCCAATGATAATTATCAGAGTTCTGTTAAGTCTTTGATTTTACAACGCTATAAAAAGTAGCAC
>NZ_JAHGAH010000993.1:0-1637 GCF_030248475.1 Vibrio sp. D173a | reverse complement strand
TGGCATTCTTGCTGCCATGTTTGGCAAACGCAAAGGCTTTGATCAGATATACCCCATCGTCATAAGCCGACTCCGCCACTCGCAGATACACGTCGGCATGGCAGGTTGGGAATGACTGGTTTGCCAACTCATAAGCGAGCAGTTGACCGTCGCCGATGAGATAAGCGCTATCATGAAGGTAGAAATCAGTCGCCCCTACCTGAAAGTACTGATACTCGCTCGGATGAATAAATTCGGGCTTCCTAATGAATGGCTTAGCAAAGAAAATAAACAGTAAGCCTGCCAAGAGAAACAGCGTGATAATCCAGTGCCAAACAGGCAGATGGTTTTTCATCTTCAGTGCCGGCTCCAAACTTACTTCCTCTAAAGCGATCTCTTGCTCTTGGCTAACTCGGATGGTTCGGTCTTCTACTTTTTTCTTGATTGGCTGCTCAACGCAGTGAATCTCCAAGACATAACCAATCTTACTGACTGTTTTGATGGTCACATCTCTTGCGCTCAACTGTTCGAAGTTTTTTCTCATACCTGATATGACATTAGTAATCGCCTGGTCAGTCACAAAAGCACCCTCCCAACAGGTTTCAAAGAGCTGTTCACGAGTGACGTGAACACCCTGATTTTCCAGTAACAAGCTCAACACTGCGTAAGGAAGTGGACGCAACTGACAGCTCTCTCCCTCCACACTCGAGAGTGTTCGAGTAGTAGGATCAAGTATCAAATTGGAAAAATAGACTCTATGCATAGGCTCACTGTTACTAGGTTTTGAGCAAATTTTACTCAAAAATATACCGCGGTGATTATGATCCTATCATTACTTACTCTGTGGTGTAAGTGGTAGCCTGAAATCTACTACCACTTCAAAGAACAGTGCCAACAAAAAATACACCATCAAATATATCAATGATTTACGTAATAAATATAAAAATAAGTAAAAGGAAAAGCGTCAATAAACCGACAATTCGTGAAGTTTAAATGAAATCCATCTTTAGTTTTATATTGGAAGTGAACACACAATGCACACTGTTTTTTATCCCCGATGAGATTAATAAAATGAAAAAAGCAGTGATCCTTTTGGCAGCATTTTCTGCCTTCGCAGGTGCTCAAGAGCAAGCCGTTGAAAAAGACGTATCTGGTTTTTATTTAGGCGGTGGTTTCGGTACTACAACTTATGATGATGACGTGTCTGGCTCGGTACTAGAAACCAATGATTCATCATTCAAGCTTATTGGTGGCTACCAGTTTAACCGTATTGTTGCTGTTGAAGCACAATACACAAAGTACAGTGATGTTACTGCACCTGGCTCACCATACGCACTAGAGCCGTCGGCAATCTCAATTGCGGCAAACCTTGGTTACACCTTTGACTGTGGTTGGCGTCCTTTTGGTACTGTTGGTTTGGCTCAAATGTCTATTGACGTACCGTTCGCAAAAGACGAAGACGAAACAGCACTTCGTTTAGGTGCTGGTGTTGAATACACCCCGGCAAGCCTAGAGCATTTAAACTTCCGTGTTGCATACGAAGTTGACACTTTCAGCATCGATACGGGCTTCCCTGACTACGACGTTACCTTCCAACTAGGTAGCTTCTACGCAGGTGCTACCTACAAATTCTAATAACTAACACTCTGTTAGCTAGA
>NZ_JAHGAH010000992.1:0-524 GCF_030248475.1 Vibrio sp. D173a | reverse complement strand
ATGTTAGCGGGTGGTTTGAACCCAGATAATGCACAGCAAGCAGCCACTTTAGGCTGTTTAGGGCTCGACCTTAACTCAGGTGTCGAGAGTGCTCCAGGCAAGAAAGATGCGGACAAACTCAACAAAGCGTTTGCTGCAATTCGCCAATACTGAGCGACCAGCCCAACGTAAGAACAGATGATTCGCTGTAGATAGACTACAGACCCTATTTCAGAGCATCGCACTGAGGTGCTCTACAAGATTAAAGACATTGGTATCCAGTCATACCAAGCAAATTGAAGGAATAACACGATGGCTAAACTTGATGCCTACTTTGGTGAATACGGTGGTCAATACGTACCACAGATTCTAGTGCCAGCCCTAGAGCAACTGGAACAAGCGTTTATCGACGCTCAAGCGGACCCAGAATTCCGTAGTGAGTTCATGACACTGCTTCAAGAGTACGCAGGTCGTCCAACAGCACTGACGCTAACTCGTAACCTAACGAAAGGCACTAAGACCAAGCTTTACCTAAAGCGTGAAGA
>NZ_JAHGAH010000991.1:0-548 GCF_030248475.1 Vibrio sp. D173a | reverse complement strand
ATCACGCTCGTGCCTCACTGTAGGGAATGACGGTGTTTGTTTAGATGCGAGTAAGCGAGATGCGGGATTCGAGTAAACGAGATTTGAGATACGAAGAGCGTCGAAGTATCCGTCATCCTCAAGAGGGAGGAACGACCGAGTTGGGGATCTAACTTGTGATACCCAATTTATGCTGAACGAACTGCACGCGCTCTTCAACCGACATAAACGGCACCCCAACCACCTCATAACCTAGGTTCTGGTAAATCGATACCAGACTGGTGTGAATCTCTAACGCACCCTCAAACGGATAAGGGCGCACCTCATCTTGCACGTAAATGCTCGCTTCTGGGCGACATAAGAACACTTGAGGGTGATAACCCTGACTCGCCTCGAGATACTCCTCATCAATGGCTATCTCTGCTTGTGACAGATAACCACAGATATCAGGTATAGCGCGGTCGAGAAACGCGACTGGGTGTTGGTTGGCCTGCGCTTTCTGCTCACTCATCACGTCTAAACAGAGAGCTGCAAAACCGGGTAGGTTAATCCAAGGCAGTATTCCATTG
>NZ_JAHGAH010000990.1:0-636 GCF_030248475.1 Vibrio sp. D173a | reverse complement strand
TTCAGAGAATCAGCATCGTCACTGCAGTTAATATCGACGGTAGAATAGGCATCTGACGAAACGCCAGAGTCTTCCAAACTGGTGACTCTCGCCTCGATAGAGTCTACCTCACCCGTCAAATCATCAACCTCAGTGCCTAAGGATGAGATGTCTTGGTCAAGCGCTGTGAAGTTGGCATTCAGTATTGGCGGTAAAAGTATTTGGCACCTCAGCAAATGCACTCGACGTAAACGCACTGGTAACTGCTGTTGCCAACACAAGTTTCATGGTGGTGTTCATGTTAAATTCCTTATATATCCGTATTCTGTGAACGGGCGTTTACTGCCAGTTACTATCATCCCAATTGGTGCTATCCCACGTTAACGCTGTGCTGGTTGCACAAGCGTCGCCAACACCATCGTTGTCCGAGTCGGCTTGGTCAGCATTCGCAGTGTTTATGCAGTTATCATTAAGGTTATCGATGCCATCGTTATCTAAGTCACCTGAGCGTGTATCATCGTTCGGATAGTCATCATCTAAGTTGTCGTAACCATCGTCGTCGTCATCACCAGCGCGGGTGTTGTCATTTGGATACATGTCGACGTCATTGTCGTAGCCGTCGTTGTCGGTGTCGTTAGGGTACTGATCATCTATGTT
>NZ_JAHGAH010000099.1:0-21591 GCF_030248475.1 Vibrio sp. D173a | reverse complement strand
AACTGATCGGCATTAGAGCAAGATGCTCCCCTTTCGTTTGATGTTCGACTCGAGTTACTTAAGCGTCAGTAGGTAATCAACCAAGGCAAAGTATTCCTCAGTGGATTTAATACCTTGTGCTTGAACTAGGTACTTGTTGTTGACGATAACAGCAGGAACGCCAGTTAGACCGCTATTTTCAAATTGCTTGTCCATACGACGAACCATTGAATCAACCGCAAAGCCTTTGAATGCTGCATCGAATTTCTTCGCGTCTACGCCTTCATCTAGGAAGATTTGACGAAGCTCTGCGTCATCACGAGGTGCTTTACGCATGTTGTGAATGCGGTTAAACATCACTGGCACCATCTTGTCTTCAACTTTAAGTGCAACCATAGTCGCGTAGGCTTTGCTCATTGAAGGGCCCATGTTGCCGCCCATGAAAGAAACGTGGTTCTTTTGTAGCTTCGCGCCTTCAGGTAGCTGCTTCTTAAGTTGCTGGATAATTGGCTCAAACGTATTACAGTGTGGACAGTAGAAAGAGAAGAACTCAGTCACGACAGGCTTTTTCGACGCCTCTAGATCCAATACTTTGTAGTGCTCACCTTCTTTGAATTGCGCTGCATGTGCCGACAGGCTTAGCATCAGCATAGAAAACAGTGCGAACAGTTTTTTCATTTAATAATCTCCATTTTGAATTGTTCGGCCTGACTTACCATTGAGGCATTAAAGACAGTGGTGCTTCTTCTAAGCTGGCAATCTGCTCTTTAAATGCAAGGACCTGACCTTCCCAGTATTTTGGCTCATTGAACCATGGAAAAGCGAGCGGAAATGCCGGGTCATGCCAACGTTTTGCTAGCCATGCCATATAGTGCACCATTCGTAGACCGCGAAGAGGCTCGATTAGTTTCAATTCTGCCGAGTTAAAATCGCAAAACTCTTGGTAACCTTCTAAAACAATATCTAATTGCATCAGTTTGTCTTGGCGTTCGCCGTTGAGCAGCATCCATAAATCTTGGACCGCAGGGCCATTACGTGAGTCATCCAAATCGACAAACATTGGGCCATCACGCCATAAGATGTTACCTGGATGGCAATCGCCATGCAGACGAATGGTGTTGAAGCCTTCTTGCCAGTGACTTTCAATGGATTTGATTAGCATATCCAAATCATTGAAGAAGCTGTTCTCTAAATGCATCGGAATCATGTTGGCGTTTTGCAGAATCTCTCTCGGTTGATAGAGGTATTCTTGTAAGCCAATAGTTGGTCTATGTTGGAAAGCTTGTCGGCTACCTACTTTATGGATACGGCCGAGGAAACGACCTACACCTTCGAGCTGATCTAAGTTATCGACTTCGTATTGACGACCGCCGACACTTTCAAACAAAGCAAAGCCATAACCTTGATAATGATGCAGTGTTTCACCGTTGATAAGTACAGGTGGTGCGACAGGGATTTCGTTGTCGATCAGTTCAAGGGTGAAGTTGTGTTCTTCTTGAATCTGCTCATTGCTCCAGCGTTCTGGACGGTAGAACTTCACCACGTAGCGCTGGCGTTCTTCGTCTGTGAATTGGTAAACGCGGTTTTCGTAGCTGTTGAGTGCTAGAAAGCCCGATTCTGCTCGAATGCCGATGCTCTCTAGCGCGTACCACATAAAGTCAGGCGTGAGGGCATCAAAGTTGAAAGTACCTTGGGACATATAAATAAAAAGGCTCATTGCTGAGCCTTTTTCCATTAGTCATCGAAGTTATAGCTTCTTGATAAATCGGCTTTCTACTTCGATAGTGAATTCGTTACTCTTATCGGTGAGTATAAACTGAATTGTCGTGATCGCAGAGTTTAGCTTGTCAGGATCTGCGCCGAGGCTCATTGGTAAGTTCAATACTTCACCCGGTTCAACTTGAATGGTTTGTTTGCCATACCAGCTGACATCACTTAGTCCTTCTACATTTAAATCGTATTCTTGAACTTGTTGAGTTTTGTTGATGACTTTCAGTGTGTAGGTGTTTTCCACTTCGCCAGAGCTGTTCACTCGGAACAATTGGTTACGGTCACGCAGTACGCTCATGCCTGCTGGATCAACCGATGCGACTTGGAGGAAGAACAGGCCAATCATCACTAGTAGTACCGCACCATAGCCAAGCAGTTTTGGACGCATGACTTTGGTACTCTTACCTGAGAGACGATGCTCTGTGGTGTAGTTGATTAGGCCTTTCTCGTAACCCATGCGTTCCATGGTGTTGTCACATGCATCAATACATGCACCACAGTTGATACACTCATACTGCAAACCATCACGGATATCGATGCCAGTTGGGCATACTTGAACACACAAATCACAGTCGATACAGTCGCCCAAGCCAAGTTGTTTTGGATCGGCTTTGCGTGAGCGAGGGCCGCGCTTTTCACCACGTTTAGAATCGTAGCCCACGATGAAGGTGTCTTTGTCGAACATCGCCGATTGGAAGCGCGCGTAAGGACACATGTGAATACACATAATAGAACGCATCCACCCAGCGTTGCCGTAAGTACAAATGGCAAAGAACATCACCCAAAATACTGGCCAGAAGTTAGCATTAAAGGTAAAAAAGTCGATAACCAGTTGCTTCATTGGCACAAAGTAACCGACAAAGGTAAAGCCAGTTGCGAGGGCTATCGAAAACCAGGCTATGTGTTTGAGGGCTTTACGCATCGCTAAGTTAGCGGTTAGCTTGTTGGAATCCTGTTTACGACGCTTATTGGCACTGCCTTCTAGTTTTTCCTCAAACCATATATACATAAAGGTCCACACGGTTTGCGGACACAGATAGCCACACCAAACCCGGCCTAAGAAGGTAGTGATGAAGAACAGTCCAAACGCGGCTATCACAAATAGCAGAGCGAGTAGGGTGAGGTCTTGTGGGTACAGCGTGGTGCCGAAAAAGTTGAACTGCTGGTTACCGATGTCCAGCAAAATGGCTTGGCGCTCGCCGTAAGGAATCCAAGGAATCAGGGCAAAAAACAGCAACAAAAACCAACCGCCATAGCGACGCAGTTTTTGGAACGTACCTTTGCTTTCGCGAACATAGATTCGATTGCTTGGGTTGAAACGATCCCCGTTGCCTTTGTGGGTCTTGGGGTTAAAGGTCTTTGGAGTCACATCTTTGATATCAATCTTATCCTGACTCATGCACTCATCCTTCTTTAGGCTTTCTTATAATGTACGGCGGCACTTCTAATGATGTCGCTCGATGACATTGCTGTTTGGTCCAAACCACGACACATGGTTGAACATAATTATTTTAGTAAATACTGATGAACGGCGATTATACAATCAATAACAATTCCGTTTCTTTAACGCAGTCAATGTTTAACAACAAAAGTCAGTACAGTTAACCAGATAAATGACTGAACAGTTATAACTGCCGTTTGAACTGTTTGATTTAGTTATAAAAAAGCGACTCAAATGAGTCGCTTATCAATGCTAGGTTTTGCGCGGTTTACTTGATGATACCGCGCGCGCGTAGAATCGCGGTCTTAAAGTCGTCTTCTTGGTCTTTCTTTAGACCCGGGATCATTTCGTCTTTACCGCTGTTGCGCATTTTTAGGTGGTAGATCAGCACGTCATCGGTCAGATCTTCCAATTTACCTTCATAACCTGCTTCGTTCGCCAGCTTCATGATGAATTGTAGCAAGTTCATTTCTTGGTCTTTGTGCCACTCAGGCTCTAGTAGCTCAAGCAGCTCTTCAATACGATGACACTTCATTTCTTTCTCCACATAATTTATAGGTGTTATTTGCTACTAAAGGTATCAAATTGCTCGGCGAACACCAAATAGGAAAAGGGTAGAGAGAAAAGAAAAAAGCGCGGTGGTTGCCGCGCTTTTTAATTAAGCTGCTTTGATAACTTTGTTTGGAACACTTGGCATAATCGCTGTTTTCTCAACCAGAGTCATTGCTGGCGCAACTTGTTTTGCCTTTGGCGCAGCAGTGAAACCACTGCGACGGCGCATTGCACTACGATTTGTATGTGCGAACCTGACTGTTGTTGGGCGCATTTAGATACCTAACTGCCAGGCATATCCATTGCCGATGTAATGGCCTGAGTCACTATGAGTTGAGCTTCAACTGCTTGAAGGGTGGCTCTTCTGGCTTTCGCCAATCCAAATAATGAATCAGGAATAACGATATGCATGCATATCATGTATAGGTTAGCATTCCTGCCATAATTGGTCGATAGTTGAGCAGTTGAATTGTATGGATTTTATGGTTTTTAGTGCGAAATCGAGACGAATTTTGTTTTGATCCGGTGATCAGCAGTAGTAGTATGAGATTTCTACAAAGGAGGTGCATATGTCATTTTTGAAGAAGACACTTGCGAGTTTTGGGATTGGCAGTGCGAAGGTTGACTCGATCCTGAACCAAGACGTGCTGTATCCCGGTCAAAGCGTGGATGTTTCAATCCATGTTTATGGCGGCGCAACGGAACAAGCGATCGATAACATCGATCTTAAGCTTTGCTGTCGTTACATCGCAGAAGCACCAGATGATCGTGGGGCGCGAGAAGGACACAGTATGCGTCGTGTACCGCAAACACATGTGCTGGTCAAGTGGAACCTCCCATACGCATTTACCATCCATCCTGGCGAAGATCGCACCTTTGAGGTCAAACTCGATGTGCCTTGGAACACCCCTGTCACCATCGGTGATGCCAAAGTTTGGTTAGAGACCGGCTTAGACGTTGCAATGGCGCTCGACCCAACTGACAAAGACATTCTTACCGTTAGACCCGATCCACTCATGGATGCCGTTTTGTCTGCTTTTGAATCACAAGGTTTACGCATTCGCCAAGTAGAGTGCGAAGAAGTCAAAGGCTTCGATCTACCATTTGTGCAAGAGTTTGAAATGGTGCCAACCGATGGCCCATATCATGGTGTATGGCGAGAGCTGGAATTTGTTGCTCATCGTGACGAGCAAAATCTTAAACTGTGGTTTGAAGTAGACCGTACTCGTACTGGTGCAAGTGGCATGCTGGCAAGTTTATTGGGAAGCGGAAAACTCAAACGTGAACTGAGCATTCCGGTAAACACCAAACTGGACGAAGTTGGCTCGCTGATCCTCAATTACCTCGAACAAACCACGGCTGCCCACGAGTCTTAATTTAAGCTTACACGTGTACGCTTAATGTGCCATACTAGGGTTAATATTCAAAACTCTAGTATAGGCGCGTTCATGTCCTCACCACAGAAAGCACAATACAGTCAGGGCGAAGAGCTAGCCAACTCCATTACTCATGGTATTGGAATGATCTTCGGTATTGTTGGTTTGGTTCTGCTTCTTATCAAAGCCGTCGATCATCAAGCAGACACACTGACCATTACCAGTATGGCGATCTATGGTTCTAGCATGATTGTGCTATTTCTGGCATCCACCCTCTACCATGCTATCCCATACCCTAAAGCCAAGCGTTGGCTGAAAACCTTCGACCACTGCGCCATCTATCTTTTGATTGCGGGTAGCTACACACCATTCTTGTTAGTAAGTCTGCGCACACCGTTGGCGATTGGGTTGATGATTGTGATTTGGACCATCGCGCTGATCGGCATCATCATGAAAGTCGCGTTTGTCTATCGATTCAAAAAACTATCTTTGATGACGTATCTGGTGATGGGCTGGTTATCATTGATTGTGATTTACCAACTGGCGATAAATCTGGATATTGGTGGTTTGACGCTTTTAGCCGTGGGTGGGTTGGTGTATTCGATTGGGGTGATTTTCTACGTTGCCAAGCGAATCCCATTTAATCACGCAATTTGGCACGGCTTTGTGTTGGCGGGTTGTGTGTGTCACTTCTTCGCGATTTATTACTTTGTCGAGCCTATCTAGCTGATAGAGATAAACCCGACAAAGCATGTCTTGTCGTATTAGCGTGTTTTGACTTCTAATACCTCTGCTGAGAACTGGTATTGCTGCGATTGTGGCACTGCCAGTTTGATCGCTTTACCTTGCTCGGCTTGTTGTGGGCGAAGGTAGGTATCTGCCATACGTTTGATAGATTGCCAAACCGTGACGCTTTGTTTCGCCAATGGTTTGCCAGTCATATCGAATACCTGTACTTCCACTTCTACCTGAATCACTGATTGTGAGCTTTGGTTAGTGATAGAAGTAGGGAACATCAGTTCACCATTTTCGTAGCTTGCCGAGCCAATCAATACATCCACACCTGAATCAGACAGCTGCATGGTTGGCTTCTTCGCGTTTACAACAACGGTGGTACCGACTTTCTTGTTCACAACCGGAATCGTCGCAATCTCTGTTGTAGGGGTTGGTGTTGCCACGGCTTCAACGGCGGTAGTTGAGGCTACGACAGCCGCCGCTTCTACTGCTTCAACTTTTTCTAGCGTGGTCTCTGTGGCTTTTGGCGTGTCCTTTTTCACGACATATTCCCACGTTAAGTCGTCGTTCAGTTTTACTTCGCGTCCATCCGCCAGTTTCACAACTTCGGCTGCGTATACCGATGAAGAGGCGAGTAGGGTCGCCAGAGTGATCCATATTTTCATTGTTATACCTTTTATTTGAGTCTGTTTAACGGCGCCAAAACGCAGGGAAGAACAGTACAAGAATGGTCAGAATTTCCAAACGGCCCATTAACATACCAAAGCTTAGCAGCCACTTAGCAGCGTCTGGTAAAGGCGCAAAGTTACCTGTTGGGCCAATCACGCTGCCCATGCCCGGACCTACGTTCGCTACCGCGGTAATCGAACCAGAAATACTGGTCACAGGGTCTAGGCCAAGTGCACTTAAGCAGCCTGCAATAAAGATGATGGTGATAAAGAACATCAAACCAAATGCCACTACTGAGCGAACAATATCGTCATTTACTGGGCGTTGGTTGTAGCGCTGAACGAACACGCCTGATGGGTGAATCAGCTTCATGATTTGCTTGTTAAGCAGCGTCATCGCGATCTGGAAACGGAAGATTTTTATCCCGCCAGAGGTCGAGCCTGAACACGCGCCCGCCATCATTAAGAAGGCAAACAGTGTGGTTGGCAAAGCGCCCCATGCGGTGAAGTCTTCTAGACCAAAGCCCGTTGTGGTGACGACCGACACGATGTTGAACATTGAAACGCGCAAAGCATCCAAAATGGTGTAACCATCGCGGAGCACCAGCCAAGCTGATATCACTAAGCTAGAGAACAAGAATAAGTAGGTAAAGCCACGAACTTGGGCGTCTCTAATTAACACCTCGAGGCTGCGTTTACGTAATGCTGCGACAAACAGTAGGAATGGCAGACCACCAAGGAACATAAAAGTAGTAGCAACCCAATGTGCACCATTGGAGAAATGGTTCATCGAACCATCTGACGTTGAGTAACCGCCTGTTGAGAGGGTTGTGAAGGCGTGGTTGATCGCTTCAAAAAGGTTCATGCCAGTCAGCAAATAGCCGATGATACACAAGCCTGTCAGCATCAAGTACACCAATACGATGTTCTTCGCAACGGTTTTGGCTCTAGGGCTGCTTTTGTCTGACCAATCGGAGGATTCGGTTTGGAACAGCTTCATACCACCAACGTTAAGCATCGGTAGGATAGCTACTGCCATTACGATAAAGCCAATACCACCCAACCATTGCAAAATAGAGCGCCACAATAAGATGCTTGGCGCCATATTATCTAAGCCACTTAACACGGTCGAACCCGTAGTAGTGATACCTGACATGGTTTCGAAGTAGGCGTCGGTAAAGCTAATGTGGTTGATAAACACAAACGGCAATGCAGCAAACGCACTGGCGATGGTCCATACCAAGCTGGTGATGAGGAACATATCACGCACGCTGAGTTTGAATTTGGCGGTTCGACCAATCGTCAAACAGATGAATGCGGCAAGGTGGGTGATTACTACGGCTTGGGCGAAATCGAGGAATCCGCCCGTACCGGTGAAAAATGCGACCAAAGTCGGCACGTACATAAAAAGGGCCAGTTTGGATAGAACCAGCCCGATAACAAACAGTACGGGACGTAAGTTGACCATAGGAAAATCCTAGAGGAAGAATGGGCTAGGCTGGAACAGCGCTTCGACGTCTGGTACGTACTTTTTGTCGACCAGGAACATCACGACGTGGTCATCTTGCTCGATGACGGTACGATCGTGTGCTATAAGTACTTCTTCGCCACGAACGATGGCACCAATGGTGGTTCCTGGTGGGAGTTTAATGTCGCCAATTGCGCGACCGACCACTTTAGATGTGGTCTCGTCACCGTGCGCAACGGCTTCGATGGCTTCTGCTGCGCCACGACGCAGAGAAGAAACGTTAACGATGTCAGCACGACGAACGTGCGTGAGTAGGGCAGAAATCGTCGCTTGCTGTGGGGAGATCGCCACATCAATCACGCCGCCTTGTACAAGGTCGACATAAGCGCCGCGTTGGATCAGCACCATCACCTTCTTTGCGCCCATGCGTTTTGCCAACATCGCTGACATGATGTTGGTTTCATCTTCGTTAGTCAGCGCAATGAACACATCTACTTGGTCGATGTTTTCTTCAGTAAGCAGTTCTTGGTCTGCCGCATCACCACAGAAAACGATGGTGTTTTCTAGTTGCTCAGACAGCTTCTCTGCACGCTGATAGTTACGCTCAATCAGTTTAACACTGTAAGTTTGCTCAAGGCGTTTGGCTAAACTCGCACCGATGTTACCACCGCCAACAATCATGATGCGGCGGTAAGGCTTCTCAAGTCGCTGAAGCTCACTCATTACCGAGCGAATGTGGTTACTTGCAGCAACGAAGAACACCTCATCATCAGCTTCAATGATGGTAGTGCCTTGCGGGCGAATAGGACGTCCCTGACGGAAAATCGCAGCAACACGAGTATCGATGTGTGGCATGTGCTCACGCAGAGCAGACAGAGCGTTGCCCACAAGCGGACCACCGTAATAGGCTTTAACGGCTACTAGGCTGACTTTTTGCTCGGCAAAGCTTACTACTTGCAGCGCGCCTGGGTATTGAATGAGGCGCTCGATGTAGCTGGTTACCAACTCTTCTGGTGCGATAAGGTGATCGACAGGAATAGCACCAGACTTAAATAGGGCTTCTTTTTCTGCCAGATATTCTGGAGAACGAATACGTGCAACACGGTTGGGGGTATTGAACAGAGTGAACGCAACCTGACAGGCTGCCATGTTGGTCTCGTCGGTGTTGGTTACTGCGACAAGCATATCAGCGTCTTGCGCTCCTGCTTCATGCAGAACGTCTGGGTGGCTTGCGTGACCGTTGACCACTCGTAGGTCGTACTTGTCTTGCAACTCACGCAGTCGGTCGCCATTTTTGTCGACGATGGTGATGTCGTTATTCTCACCAACTAGGTTTTCCGCCAGTGTGCCGCCAACCTGACCAGCACCAAGAATAATGATTTTCATACTCTTTACTCGTTATCTGAAAAAGGCGATTGAATTCACTTCAATCGCCCTATTTAGCATGCTGTTACGCGTGTTTTTTTGTTAGCACTGCGTAGTAGAAACCATCCATATCTTCTTCACCTGGCAGAATCTGACGACCAGGTTGCTTTGGATCGGAGTCCACTAATTGCGCGTTTGCAGTGCGCGCTAAGAACGCTTTTACTTGTTCCACGTTTTCTTGTGGTGTGATTGAACAAGTTGCGTAAACCATGGTGCCGCCAGGTTTCAGTTGCGTCCACATTGCATCAAAAATTTCGCTCTGTAGTTCCGCAAGTGCGGCAATATCATCAGCACGACGTAGCCATTTGATGTCTGGGTGACGACGAATTACGCCCGTTGCAGAACATGGTGCGTCCAGCAAAATGCGATCAAATTGTTCGCCTTGCCACCATTCTTGAGGATGACGTGCATCGCCGCAAACCACTTTTGCCTGAAGGTTGAGACGTTTCAGGTTTTCGTGCACACGTTTAAGACGTGTGTCGTCGCAGTCAATGGCAACCACTTCGCTGCCAGACGTACGCTCAAGAATGTGTGCCGTCTTACCACCAGGTGCTGCACAGCAGTCTAGGATCAGCTCGCCATCTTTTGGTTCAAGATAGTTAATCGACAGCTGCGCTGCCGCATCTTGCACCGATACCCAACCTTTTTCAAAGCCCGGCAGTTTCATCACATCGCATGGCGCCGCCAATTTTAGGGCGTCCATTGCTTGTGTGTGTGGCGTGCTATCAATGTTTTCATTTTTGAGTAGCGCAAGGTATTCATCACGAGTGTGGTGCTGGTGGTTTACACGCAACCACATTGGCGCTTTCTGGTTGTTGGCTTCAACAATGCTTTCCCACTGCTCTGGGTAAGCTTCTTGCAGCAGCTTTAGTAACCAGCTTGGGTGGCCATACTTGCCCGCATTGTTGCTGACCGCCATTTGGTCTAGTTCTTCTTGGTTGCGCTGGTAGTTACGCAATACAGCGTTGATAAGACCACGCAAGCGAGGGCCTTTCAGCTCTTTCGTGCCTTCAACCGTTTCACCGACTGCAGCGTGCGCAGGAATACGCATGAAGCTTAGCTGATAAATACCAACCAAAATCAGGTGATGGAAAACGCGTTGTTTGCCTTTTAACGGCTTATCCATCAACTGGTTTGCAATCATTTCTAGGCGAGGGAGGTAACGTAGAGCGCCGTAACAGATCTCTTGCAGAAGAGCGTGGTCACGTGGTCGTACGTTTTGTTGAGCCGCTGGAAGAGCGCTTGAAAGTGAGTGGCC
This sequence comes from Vibrio sp. D173a, assembly GCF_030248475.1. Lineage (NCBI taxonomy): Bacteria > Pseudomonadati > Pseudomonadota > Gammaproteobacteria > Vibrionales > Vibrionaceae > Vibrio > Vibrio sp. D173a. The sequence goes on along the minus strand of NZ_JAHGAH010000099.1, from coordinate 10,919 downwards.
CTTGTCGACGACAAGATACAAGACGTTGGCAGCCGCAGCGCGAACATTCATGATGAGTACCTTAAAGTAAAGGAGGGCATCTCTGCCCTCTAAAAGTTCGTATTATTGGTGTTTGACACTATGGTTGGTTTTTTAAACCAGTTGAGTGCCAACTTCAAACCAAGATGCACGTGAGTTCAGAATATCTTGAACTGACATGGCTTTTTTACCCGGAACCTGCAGTTGTTCCAGTACCAATACGCCGTTGCCTGTCACAACATAGATACCGGTCTTATCTGCTTGCAAGATGGTGCCCGCAGGTTTGTCGCTGGTTTGCTCTTCAACACGGCTTTGCCATACCTTGATGCTGTTTTCAGCGGCTTCAAAGTGGCTCATTGGCCATGGGTTGAATGCGCGAACACAGCGTTCAATATGTGCCGCGTCGTCATTCCAATCGATACGTGCTTCTTCTTTGCTCAGCTTCTTCGCGTAGTTTGCTAGCTCGTCATCTTGCTTCACTGGCTTTGCTTTGCCAGCGGCGATATCTGCTAGACAGTCGATCAGTGCATCTGGGCCTAAGCCAGCCAGTTTCTCGTACATCGACGCACTGGTGTCACTTGCTTCAATCGGCACTGTCGCGATTTTTAGCATGTCACCCGTGTCCAGACCGATATCCATCTGCATGATGGTTACGCCAGTTTCTGCATCACCTGCCCAAATTGAACGTTGGATAGGGGCCGCGCCGCGCCAGCGAGGAAGAATCGAACCGTGTACGTTGATACAACCTAGTTTAGGTGTGTCTAGTACAACTTGTGGAAGTAATAAGCCGTAAGCAACAACTACCATGATGTCGGCGTTCAGATCGGCAAGCTCTTGCTTTGCTTCGTCTGATTTGAAGTTTTCTGGTTGATATACCGGAATGTCGTGCTCAAGCGCGATGGTTTTTACTGGGCTTGCAGTAAGCTTCTTACCACGACCTGCTGGGCGGTCTGGTTGAGTGTAAACCGCAATTACTTCGTGCTCCGAAGACAACAACGCCGCCAAGTGACGGGCGGCGAAATCCGGAGTACCTGCAAAGACAATACGTAAAGACTGACTCAAGGTAGGCTTCCTTCTAATTAAATTGTATCGAGATTAAGCGTTTTGCTGTTTCTCGTTAAAGCGTTTGATTTTCGCTAGCTTGTCTTGAATACGCTTACGCTTCAGTGGCGATAGGTAATCCACGAACAGTTTGCCCATTAGGTGGTCTAGTTCGTGTTGAACACAGATTGCTAGCAGATCGTCGGCTTCAAAGGTGTATTCTTTGCCATCGCGATCTAGCGCTTTAACCGTAACTTCAGCAGCGCGAGGCACAAGTGCACGCGCACCTGGTACCGATAGACAGCCTTCTTCGATGCCATCTTCGCCACGCTTTTCTAGAATCTCAGGGTTGATAAGCACCATAGGCTCATCACGAGTTTCAGAAATATCAATCACTACGATACGTTTGTGGATATCAACCTGCGTTGCAGCCAGGCCAATACCTTCTTCGTCGTACATGGTTTCAATCATTTCATCGACGATTTTTTGAATCTCAGGTGTCACCTCTTCTACAGGTTTTGCAACGGTACGCAGGCGATCATCTGGGAATGTTAATACTTGTAATACAGACATATTCACTCGAAATATTGAACTGTGCCGTAACAGCACAAACCTTGTTGGCTCAATTCTAGACATTTTATGACCTAAATGACAGCATCCTGATACCAATTTCCATTCTGGTAACTGCCTAATAGACCAAGGACGAGGGTCATGAATCGAATTTTCCGCAACGTTTCTCGTATTACGTTGCCGTTACTTTTCTCTTTCAGTGCCGTAGCAAACACGGATTCCCAACCACTTACCGTTAAAGATGATGCACCCAAAACTTACGTTGTGGTTAAAGGTGACACGTTGTGGGATATTTCGGCGATGTATCTGGATAGCCCTTGGTTGTGGCCTCGTCTATGGCAGGTAAACCCAGAAATTGATAACCCACATCTGATTTACCCTGGCGATAAGTTGTCGTTAGTGTGGATTAATGGCCAGCCAGTTTTAAGCTTAAAACCAGTCAAAAAGCTCAGCCCAAAAGCCCGTATCACGGAAAAGAAAGCGGTACCGACTGTGGCGGAAGGGTTGGTGATGCCATATCTGAAGTCTGATCGTTTAGTTGATGATGAGACACTAGATAATGCAGCGAAAGTGATGGGTAGCAGCAAAGGCAATAAGTTCCTTACTGCAGAAGACACGCTGTACATCAGTGGTGAGCAAACTTCGACTGGATGGGCCATCTACCGACCGGTGGAGACCTTTTCACGCGAGGATGTATCACAAAAAATTACGGCTCTGCGTTTGATTGCGAAAGGGGAGCTTGTTGAAGCATCCAGTGAGTTTTCTGGTTTGAAGATCACCACGCAGCTGCAAGAGATTATCCGTAATGATATTGCTTTGCCGGTACAAGCGTTAGATAGCGGCGACTTCACGGCAACGTTCTATCCTCTTCCATCCCCACAAGGCGCCTCTGCCAAACTATTGGGTAACATTGAAGGTATTCGTTATAGCTCGACCAACCAAGTGGTGGTGATTGATAAAGGTATATCGGATGAACTTCGCCAAGGCAGCGTGTTTGATTTAAAAGAGGATGCCCATCCAGTATTCAAGAATGGGGACGACTTTGCTAAAGATAACGGTGTACTCGATACTGAGATTACTTTGCCACAAAGCAAAGTAGGTGAGTTGCTTGTCATTCGTCCTTATGAATACTTTAGCCTCGCGCTGATTACTAATAGCACCAAGCCAATTAATAAAGAGGTGTCTGTGGTTTCTCCTCTGGCTGAGGAATCAACCACCAATGACACCACAAAATGATATTGATCTCGCTGCCTGGTTAAAGCTTAGTTGTTTACCGGGCATCGGTGGGGTCAAGATGAATAAGCTGCTCAGTAAAGATACGCCGAGCAATATTGTCCAATATTCCACGGAGCAGCTTCAGCTTTTAGGCTTAACGGCAAAACAGTTGCAAGCATGGTCGCAGGTCGATAAAGAAGTCGATGCTTGTCTGACTTGGGTTGCAGCATCTTCTCATCATCATATTCTTACTTTGGCGGATGCTTTGTATCCGCCACTTCTCAAACAAACCGTCGCACCGCCTCCTTTACTCTTTGTAAAAGGAGAGGCGAGCTGTTTGTCTCAACCTCAAATAGCTATGGTTGGCAGCCGTAATGCCAGTGTGGATGGGCTACAACACGCAAGAACTTTTGCATCTGACTTGGTGCAACACGATCTGATCGTCACTAGTGGCTTAGCATTGGGTATTGATGGCCATGCTCATGATGGTGCGCTGTTAGCTGGAGGTAAAACCATCGCAGTGCTGGGCTCGGGATTAGAACAAGTGTACCCAGCAAGACACCGCGGCTTGGCACAGCGAGTGGCTGAAAATGGAGCGCTTGTTTCAGAGTTTCGTCCAGATGCTAAGCCTCGTGCAGAAAACTTTCCACGTCGTAATCGAATCATCAGTGGTTTGTCACTGGGTGTTTTGGTGGTGGAAGCGGCTGAAAAAAGTGGCTCCTTGATTACGGCGCGTTATGCTTTAGAACAAGGTCGAGAAGTTTTCGCTCTGCCAGCTTCGATTAATGCACCCAACGCAAGTGGCGGTAATCAATTGATTCAGAACGGGGCATGTCTCGTACAAAATACTCAAGAGGTGCTGAATGAAATACAGTCTTTGCTCGACTGGTCTATTAATCAGAGCTTAGATTTATTTTCTGCGCCAATTGATGAAGAAGAATTGCCATTTCCTCAGCTGTTAGCTAACGTAGGAAATGAGGCTACACCAGTTGATATTCTTGCAAGCAGGACCAATATACCTGTCCAAGAAGTCATGATGCAGCTCTTAGAGCTTGAGCTTTCAGGGCATGTTGTTGCAGTATCCGGTGGCTATATTCGAAAGGGGAGGGGCTAGCTATGATGATGGATATACTTATGTATCTATTCGAAACCTACATCCATAGCGATGCAGAGTTACAGGTCGAACAAGACGAGTTGGAAGATGAATTGCTTCGTGCAGGCTTCCAGCAAAAAGACATCTACAAAGCCCTTGTCTGGTTAGAAGAGCTGGCGGCATTGCAACAAAGCGATGAACATTCAGCCATTTCAACCTGCATTGCATCGGCATCGACACGTATCTATACCGCATCTGAGATGCAGAGACTAGACCTCGAATGTCGTGGTTTCTTGTTGTTCTTAGAACAAATCAATGTTCTGACCACAGAAACGCGTGAGATGGTCATCGACCGTGTGATGGGGCTTGAAACCAATGAATTTGAGCTTGAGGACCTTAAATGGATCATCCTTATGGTGCTGTTTAATGTTCCGGGCAACGAAAACGCCTACACGCTGATGGAAGAGCTGCTGTACACCAAGGAACAAGGTATTCTTCATTAATATCTTCGCTTGAGCGGTGAGTATGAGTAGTAAAATCGATCACAACCTTTTCTCGGCACACGAGCATGAGCTTGAGCGCGAACCTTGCCCTAAATGCGGTGGGGAAGTTTCGCTTAAGCACGGTAAGCACGGCCCCTTTCTGGGTTGTAACCAATACCCAAGTTGCGATTACATTAAGCCGCTACACAGCAATGATGGTCACATCGTGAAAGAGTTGGGTGTGCCTTGTCCTGAGTGTGGCAACGAGTTGGTACTCCGCCAAGGGCGCTACGGCATGTTCGTTGGTTGTAGCCATTACCCAGCATGCCATCATATTGAGTCGATTAACCAACCTGAACCACAGCAGCAGGCAAAAGAGCAACATGCTTGCCCTGAATGTGGTAAAGGGTATTTGGTTGAGCGTAAGACCCGATTTGGTAAAACATTCTACGCGTGTGATAACTATCCGAAGTGCAAATTTGCGGTGAACTTGCCACCTGTAAGAGGCCGCTGTGAGGAATGTGGATTTACCTTGTTGGTAGAAAAGAAACTTGCCAGTGGGGTTAAACTGCAATGCGCGAGTCGTAAGTGCCAGCATACTCAATCGCAATAATCTTCAGTACGAATTAAAAAGGGTCGCATCATGCGACCCTTTTGTTATTTATTCCGATGCTTTTCTATGCTTGCCAAATTCATGTACAGCAGGGAAAGCCTGTTCATCCAGAACTTCTGCTAATGCACAAAGTTTGCGATTAAGTTCGCCTGTGTAGTCACCACATACGTTGATGTGGCCCATCTTGCGACCCGCACGTTTTTCTTTGCCGTACCAATGAATGTGACAACCATTCATCGCTAGCAATGCTTCTGGTAGTGTGTCTTCACCAAGAATATTAATCATCGAGGTTTCACGAACCAGTTTCGTGCTACCCAAAGGCATGCCACACACGGCGCGTAGGTGGTTCTCAAACTGACAAGTTTCTGCGCCCTGTTGAGTCCAGTGGCCAGAGTTGTGTACGCGTGGTGCGATTTCGTTAACCAGCAAAGTGCCGTCAACGTCAAAGAACTCCAAAGCTAACACGCCAACGTAATTCAAGTTGTTGGCAACAGCTGTGAACATCTGTTTTGCTTGCTCTTGCAACTCTGGCGCATCAATCGCAGTAGAAAGGCTCAATACACCATTGGTATGGACGTTCTCTGCCAGAGGGTACACTTCAACGCTGCCATCTTTACCGCGAGCACCAACCAGTGAAACTTCGCGGTTAAAAGGGACAAATTCCTCAGCAACAATCGCTTGAGTTGGTGTTGCCGCGATGCACTCTGCCATCTCTGTCCAAATGTTTTCGACTTGAGAAGCTTCTTTTAAGCGCCACTGGCCTTTACCATCGTAACCACCTAAGGCACTTTTCAGAACCATTGGCATTCCAACATGTTCAATTGCGCGGTCAAAGTCTTCGCGAGTTTCGATGACGTAGTATTTCGCGTTACGCACGCCAGCAGCATCAAGTAATGCCTTTTCAATGCGGCGATCCCCACCTGCTTTGATGGCTTGCGTACTTGGTAGGAACTTGCCGCTCGCCTCGCAAACATCGAGCACATCATGTGGGATATGCTCGAACTCAGCAGTAATGACGTCGACTTGTTCAATTGCATTCTCTAAGCCGCTGCCTAGTACGTGCTGAGTCAGTGGATGAACGATATTACCGCTGCCCACGTCGTAAGCTGAGATTTGAATATTCAGTGGCGCACCAGCCAGAGACATCATACGAGCCAACTGACCCGCACCAAGAACCAGTACATGCATCTGATTAATCCTCAGCAGGGTTTGGGTTCGCCAATACGGTTTCCGTTTGTTCGTTACGGAACGCTTCGACTTTTGCCATGATCGTTTCATCATGTGTACCAAGGATTTGAGCTGCTAGGATGCCAGCGTTTGCTGCGCCTGCTTCGCCAATCGCCAATGTACCAACCGCAATACCTTTTGGCATCTGTACGATAGAAAGCAGTGAGTCCATGCCTTTCAGCGCACGAGACTGCACAGGGACGCCAAGTACCGGAACGCTAGTAAACGCCGCCGCCATACCTGGTAGGTGAGCAGCACCGCCCGCACCTGCGATGATGACTTTAATGCCACGTTCTTTCGCGCTGCTTGCGTAATCAGCCAACAATTGAGGAGTACGGTGAGCTGACACCACCTTTGTTTCGTAAGACACGCCAAATTGATCCAGCATGTCCGCTGCTAGTTTCATGGTTGGCCAATCTGATTTAGAACCCATGATGATACCGACTTTCATCTCAAACTCCTTCAAGCTGCAAAATTAGGTGAGCTGATAAATTTGTGCGCATTATACGGGGATTTTTACCTCAAGCAAACGTTTGCGTGTGTTTGTAAATGCTATTGATACATTTTATAAACAAATTGCTTTAGTCTCTGAGAATGAATATTTGTACACTTAGTACAAACACAACAGAAAAGATTATCAGGAAGTATCGGTGGAGAACTTTGAACAGGTGCTAAAAGCACTACAAACAGGTGAAGTGATTGCCTACCCAACAGAGGGGGTGTTTGGTGTTGGATGTGACCCAGATAACCCGGAAGCGATTCAAAAACTGCTAGAGCTAAAACAGCGTCCAGTAGAGAAAGGTTTAATCCTTATTGCTGCGAGCTATGAGCAGCTTCTGCCTTATATTGATGAATCTCAGCTGACTCAAGAGCAATTAGATAAAGTCCATGCAACTTGGCCTGGGCCATACACGTGGATTATGCCTGCAAGTGACAAAGTTTCTCACTGGGTATCGGGACAATTTGATTCAATCGCAGTGCGTGTGACGGATCATCCTTTAGTACAAAAGATGTGTAATGCGTTCGGAAAGCCGCTAACCTCTACCAGCGCGAATCTTACTGGTCAGCCTCCTTGTATCACGACGAAAGAAGTTGAAGAGCAGTTAGGCGATAGACTTGTGGCGATCTTACGTGGTGAAACTAGTGGTCGTGACAAGCCGAGTGAAATTCGTGATGCTAAAACTTCGCAAATATTAAGACAGGGCTAACCCTGCTAGTCAGCAATCAATAGGTACTACACGTATGTCAGCAATCGATAAGCACGCCGTAAAGCAGTTCTTGATGTCCCTTCAGGATTCCATTTGTCAGCAATTAGAACAAGAAGATGGAAAGGCCGTCTTTGTCGAAGATGCCTGGCAACGTGAAAAAGGAGAGCGTCTTGGTGGCGGTGGCCGTACTCGCGTATTGCGTGATGGTCATATCTTCGAGCAAGGAGGGGTGAACTTCTCTCATGTAGAAGGTAATGAAATGCCAGCATCAGCGACGGCACATCGCCCAGAGTTAGCGGGGCGTCGTTTTGAAGCAATGGGTGTTTCTTTGGTTATTCATCCTAAAAACCCTTATGTACCGACTTCACACGCCAATGTCCGCTTCTTTATTGCAGAGAAAGATGGCGAAGATCCAATCTGGTGGTTTGGTGGTGGTTTTGACCTTACGCCTTTCTACCCATTTGAAGAAGATTGCCAATCATGGCACGACACAGCAAAACAGCTTTGTGCACCATTTGGTGACGAAGTTTACCCAGAGCACAAAGCGTGGTGTGACAAATACTTCTTCCTTCCACACCGAAATGAAACTCGTGGTGTTGGTGGGCTGTTCTTTGATGACTTAAACCATTGGGAATTCGACAAGTGTTTTGACTACATCAAAGCGGTTGGTGAGGGATACTGCCAAGCGTATCTACCGATTGTTTCTCGTCGTAAAGACATCGAGTTCGGTGAGCGCGAGCGTGAATTCCAACTTTATCGTCGTGGTCGCTACGTTGAGTTCAACCTAGTGTACGATCGCGGCACGCTATTTGGTCTGCAAAGTGGCGGTCGTACAGAGTCAATTCTTATGTCGATGCCACCACTTGCACGTTGGGAATACAGCTACGAACCACAGATTGGCTCTCCAGAAGCTGAACTTTACGAGCGATACCTAACGCCACGAGAGTGGTAAGCGTTGAATCTCCTTTTCTGTATAGATAGATAGTGATAGGGTCATCGGTAATCAGATGGCCCTGTTTTTATTATATGGGTAAGGAATAAAGGTAAGGAAATGACTCTGCAAATTGATCGTTATGCCGTGTTTGGTAACCCTATCGGACACAGCAAGTCGCCATTCATTCACACCTTGTTTGCTCGTCAAACCAATCAGTCATTGGTGTATACCGCAGAAACAGCCCCTGTTGATGGCTTTGTTGAAGCAGCAAAAGCTTTTTTCGCTGACGGTGGGAAAGGGTGTAACGTGACAGTGCCTTTTAAAGAAGATGCTTATCGATTTGCCAATCGTCTTACTGAGCGAGCAGAGCTAGCCGGTGCTGTGAACACACTGAAGAAGCTAGATGACGGAGAAATCATTGGTGACAACACCGATGGAGAAGGCTTGGTACAAGACCTACTACAGCATCAAGTCGTATTGGAAGGCGCGAGAATTCTGGTCATTGGCGCTGGTGGTGCTGCTCGTGGTGTGATTAAACCACTCCTTGATCAGAAACCTGCTTCTTTAACGATTACTAACCGTACTTTTAGTAAAGCACAACAGCTTGCAGACTTATTCGTCTCACATGGTCCTATTGTAGCGAAGGAGATGACTACAATAGAAGAAGCGTACGACGTGATTATTAACTCAACCTCTGCTTCATTAAACGGCGAGTTGCCCGCGGTCTCTTCTGCTATCTTTTCCACCAATAGCACTAGCTACGACATGATGTATGGCAAGGGGTTAACAAGCTTTAACCTGTGGGCGAAAGAACACGGAGCGGCTCATGCTTATGATGGCCTTGGAATGTTGGTCGGGCAGGCGGCTGAAAGCTTTATGTTATGGCGTGGTTTGCGTCCTGGCGCGAAGCAAATACTCAGAGAATTAAGAAAGAACCTCGAAGGTCAATAAGAGATGAATCAATCCTTTCTATTCCCAGACATGCAATCATGGGATGAAGCATCACAATCAATCAATTTCGCAGCCCAACAGGCTGGCGCATTGATTGAATGCTACGTAACCAAACAAAAGTTAGAAAAGTTGAGTGGCTTAATCATAGCTAATGAGCAAGCTGCCATTGAGGCTTTCGTTGATAATCGCTTTGATCTAGAAGAAATAGCAGAAGAGTTAATAGAAGATGAAGCCTTCAATGAAGAAGGCCACATCATCATCGACTAGCTGACTCTGCCAGACTACTTATTGATGTCTTCCACCTCATTAATGTAGTCATTTTTGTTTTGTACATAATTGTTGGCAGACTTTTGTAGGAAAGCTTGCTCTTGTTCTGATAAAGGGCGAGCTTGTTTTACTGGGCTTCCCACATATAGATAGCCGCTTTCTAACCTCTTCCCTGGTGGGACTAAACTGCCTGCACCTATCATTACGTCAGATTCTACAACCACATTATCCAAAACTATCGAACCCATACCTACTAATACGCGGTCGTGTATCTCGCAGCCATGCAACATTACTTTGTGACCAATGGTGACATCATTACCTATGATGAGAGGATAGCCGAGTGGGTTATCCGCATTCTTATGTGTCACATGAAGCACGCTGCCATCTTGAACGTTGGTACGGTCACCGATATGAATGTGGTTTACATCGCCACGAGCTGCAACCAATGGCCAGATACTAGAATCATCACCAATTCGGATATCACCGACTAAAACAGAGGTTGAGTCGACGTAGACACGCTTTCCCAACTGAGGACGTATACCTTTATAACTTCTAATTGAACTCATCTTTATTCCTTATAAAGCGCTAATAACGGTGATATTTGATAAGAAGAATAGTAAAAACTCGCCTTTTAGAATAAAAAACACTCAAACGGCAAAAAAATCAAAAAAAACGAGAAAAAGGGCTTGCCAATGTGATCGCAATCTCTATAATGCCACCTCGCTGACACGGCAACGCTTCGAAAGAAACGAGGTTAAGTTAGCAAGCCAATTAGCCAAGTGGAAACGCTTGAAAAAAGTTTGAAAAAAGTGATTGACACTAAACTTTAACTCGCTAAAATGGCCGTCCGATTTGAGCAAAGCTCAATAGGAAAGCTCTTTAACAATATAGACCTATCAATCTGTGTGGGCACTCGTTGATGATAATCCAATTAGAAACTTCGGTTTCAAATTAGGTTTCAATGATACGAAGTGACCATTGAGTCGAAAGACTCAGCACAGTCAATTCAAACATTACTTCTGCTATTTATTAGCGAAAGGAATGTTCAGTATTCATTGAGCCGAACAAAATCTTAAATTGAAGAGTTTGATCATGGCTCAGATTGAACGCTGGCGGCAGGCCTAACACATGCAAGTCGAGCGGAAACGAGTTATCTGAACCTTCGGGGAACGATAACGGCGTCGAGCGGCGGACGGGTGAGTAATGCCTAGGAAATTGCCCTGATGTGGGGGATAACCATTGGAAACGATGGCTAATACCGCATAACGCCTACGGGCCAAAGAGGGGGACCTTCGGGCCT
>NZ_JAHGAH010000989.1:0-720 GCF_030248475.1 Vibrio sp. D173a | reverse complement strand
CCACTCGCTGAGCTTCATTCGTCAAACCTTCACTATTTATGGTGGGATTGTGCCGCGTCGTGCAAGTGCGATTCTGCGCCAAGAACTTAAGTGGCTAGAACAAGAGCTAGAGTGGCTTAAGAGTTATGACCACTTTGAAGACCTGCTTGAAGACAAAGGTCACGTTCTGCGTAAGTTAGACGCGCGCAAATTCTTGGTGGCTGAGCTAAAAGAGATGCAAGAGCAGCTACCAGACCGTGAAGAGCTGTTAACGCTACTGAGCTCGGCGCGTTACACAGGTTTGCTTCTGGACTTGAGTCGCTGGATCCTTTCGCGTGGCTGGCAGCCATTCCTTGATGATAAAGCTCGTGAACAGATGGCGCGCGGCATTGAATGGTTCTCGGTTAAGCAGCTTGATCGTACTTGGGCTGAATTGATGGAGGCGTTCCCGCCAGAGCGCGTGATGACTAGCCAAGCGTATATCGACCAGCAGTACCGTTTGATGCGAAACCTCTATTCGGGTGTTGGCTTTGCTAGCCTATACGATGCCGATGAGCGTAATAGCTTCCGTCTGCCTTGGGCGGATATGATTCAGGGCATTGATGACCTGTTGATGCTGAGAACACTTTCGCCACTCACCGAAAAGTTAGAGGGTGATGAGAAGGTTCAACTGGAGCGTTGGTTGGCTCGCCAAGAGGTGTCTATCCTGCATGCGATGGAGCAAACGCGCCAAATCAGTGT
>NZ_JAHGAH010000988.1:0-961 GCF_030248475.1 Vibrio sp. D173a | reverse complement strand
GCAAGTTGAGCGTGCTTACAAGCAGTACTGCAACTTCGAAAACGACATGGATAAGCACATTTACCTGCGCAACATCCAAGACACAAACGAAACCCTCTTCTATCGTTTAGTTCAAAACCACATCTCTGAAATGATGCCAATCATCTACACACCAACTGTAGGTGCAGCATGTGAAAACTTCTCTAACATCTACCGTCGTGGTCGTGGTCTGTTTATCTCTTACCCGAACCGTGATCGTATCGATGACCTACTGAACAATGCGACCAACCACAACGTAAAAGTAATCGTGGTAACGGACGGTGAGCGTATTCTTGGTTTGGGAGACCAAGGTATCGTTGGTATGGGTATTCCAATTGGTAAGCTTTCTCTATACACAGCGTGTGGCGGCATCAGCCCGGCTTACATGCTACCTATCGTTCTTGATCTCGTATCACAGGTGCAGATTACGACGCATTTGTGGAAGAGTTTATTCAAGCGGTTCAACGTCGCTGGCCAGATGCACTTGTTCAGTTTGAGGATTTCGCTCAGGAGAACGCAATGCCACTACTTGAGCGCTACAAAAACCGTATCTGTTGTTTCAACGATGACATTCAAGGTACAGCAGCGGTAACTGTTGGTTCACTACTGGCGGCATGTAAAGCAGCGGGTAGCAAACTGTCAGATCAACGCGTGACTTTCCTTGGTGCAGGTTCTGCAGGTTGTGGTATCGCAGAAGCAATCATCGCGCAGATGGTGTCTGAGGGTATCAGCGATGAGCAAGCTCGCTCTCAAGTTTACATGGTAGACCGTTGGGGCCTACTGCAAGAAGGCATGCAAAACCTACTGGACTTCCAACAGCGTCTTGTTCAAACCAACAAGAACACTGCAAGCTGGGAAAGCGACGGTACGGGCTTCTCTCTTCTAGACGTTGTTCGCAACGCGAAGCCAACGGTATTGGTTGGTGTTTCTGGCGCGCCGGGTC
>NZ_JAHGAH010000987.1:0-829 GCF_030248475.1 Vibrio sp. D173a | reverse complement strand
GTATGCAGAACAACTTCTATGTATTCCGTGAAGGTAAAGCAATGGCTGAGGGCTTAGAAGAGCTTAAAGCGATTCGTGAGCGTCTGAAGAATGCACACCTTTCTGACAAGTCTACAGAATTCAATACGCAGCGTATTGAGTGTCTAGAGCTTGAAAACCTAATGGAAACAGCTTACGCGACTGCTGTAGCGGCTAACTACCGTACAGAGAGCCGTGGTGCACACGCTCGTTTTGACTTCCCTGACCGTGATGATGAGCAATGGCTATGCCATACGCTTTACAATCCTGATACTGAAGAGATGTCTAAGCGTAACGTAAACATGGAACCTATTCACCGTGAAGCGTTCCCCCCAAAAGCACGTACGTACTAAGGAGATCTAACCATGAAACTGAATTTCTCTTTATACCGTTACAACCCAGATGTTGACCAGAAGCCTTACATGAAGGACTACGTCCTTGAAGTAGACGAAGGGTCAGACATGATGCTTTTGGACGCTCTTATCCTACTAAAAGAGCAAGATCCAACAATTTCATTCCGTCGTTCATGCCGTGAATGTGTATGTGGTTCTGACGGTCTCAACATGAATGGTAAAAATGGACTGGCATGTATCACTTCATTGTCTGCGCTGTCTGGCCAAGACAAGATTGTGATTCGCCCACTACCGGGTCTACCGGTTGTGCGTGACCTTATCGTGGACATGACTCAGTTCTACAATAACTACGAAAAAGTGAAGCCATTCTTAGTGTCTGATGGCAATGTGCCACCGTCACGCGAAAACCTACAAACCCCTGATGAACGAGCACATTTGGATGGGTTGTATGAATGTAT
>NZ_JAHGAH010000986.1:0-1217 GCF_030248475.1 Vibrio sp. D173a | reverse complement strand
TAGTGCGATATCTAGAGATAGCGAGCCAGTAGAAATCGTTTCTACATCCATTGTGCGGTTGTCACCAAGACGCATGATAGAGCCTTTACCAAACTGCTTTTCAATCTGACCAAGGGCTGCGGCTAACGCTTTTTGTTTATTCTCGTCCATTACTATCTCCACATAATCGGTTGTCTATAACAAGCGATTTAGAATCTGTTTCTAACCCACATAGGGGTGACCAATTGGTGTTTATTATACTGTTGATTCATACAGTGTCCATACCTGTATGAAAATTATTTGTACAATTGTTACTTCTCTTCCAACAGGTAATCATAAATAACCTCAAGCGCACAGGCGGTCGCTTGTTGTCGTACTTGTGATCGATCACCCGCAAATACATGCGTTTCTACTTTTTGCCAACCACTGTTTGAAGCCCAAGCAAAACAAACGGTACCGACTGGCTTCTCTTCACTGCCTCCGCCAGGGCCTGCAATACCACTGATCGATTCGGCAATCGTGCCATTAGAGTGCGCCAACGCGCCTTGCGCCATTTCAACCACCACAGCCTCACTGACTGCCCCATGCGCTTCCAGCGTTGCAGCTTGCACGTCAATCATCTCTTGTTTGGCTTCATTACTGTAAGTGATAAAAGCACGGTCAAACCACGCTGAGCTACCGGCTATATCTGTGATTGCACTTGCAACGCCACCACCAGTACACGACTCTGCCGTGACCAAAACGTGCTGATTATTTAATAAAAGCTGGCCGAGTTTTTCGCTGAGTTGTTGAATCGATGACATGGTGACAAACTCCATTGTTTCTGCATGGTTTCTACATGAGTGAATTTGAATCTTTATCGCTTGCGCCGCTTTTCGCAGGTATCGCTTTCACGTATCCTAAGCCGCAATAGAAATAAACGAAAGAAGTTACCAGTGAAAGCCGATCAAAAACATACTCCCATGATGCAGCAGTACCTAAAACTCAAAGCAGAGAATCCAGAGATCCTGCTTTTCTATCGCATGGGAGATTTCTACGAGCTTTTCTATGATGATGCCAAAAGAGCCTCTCAACTCCTTGATATTTCCCTAACCAAACGTGGCTCATCTGCTGGCGAACCTATTCCAATGGCAGGCGTGCCGTTTCATGCAGTAGAAGGCTACCTCGCTAAACTGGTTCAACTCGGTGAATCTGTGGCGATCTGCGAACAAATCGGTAACCCTGCGACATCGAAAGGT
>NZ_JAHGAH010000985.1:0-917 GCF_030248475.1 Vibrio sp. D173a | reverse complement strand
GAAGCCTAGGCTATCAGACATCAGTGGCAAAACTGTAAATACCAGTGTGTCTGAGCTCAATAGCGTACCATCTTCTGCGTAGATTTGTACACCTTTTTGCATTGCAACGAACATTGCTGGCATAACGACCAAGCCTGCAATAAAAGCGACCGCTGTGTCGACTAGAGTCACGTTCATCGCCATCTTCGGTAGGTTCTCTTTCTTACTCAGGTAAGAGCCATAGATCAACATTGAACAGCCACCAATGGTCAGAGAGAAGAAACCTTGTCCCATTGCCGCAAGAATCAGCTTTCTGTCCCATACCTTTTCAAAATCAGGTACTAGGTAGTGCTTAAGTCCTTCAACCGCGCCTTGCTGTGTCATGATGTAGACAAACAACAGTGCAAATAGCACGAACAACGCTGGCATTAAGCGAGTCGACCATTTCTCAATCCCCTGCTTGATACCACCTTGCACGATAAGAATGGTCAATACGTAAAACAGTACGGTACCAAAAACATTGCGTTCAACACTGAAACCTTTAAACCATGCTGCAAGATCCGCTAGTCCAAATAGATCAGCCACCGCACCGAATAGGAAACAGATCAACCAACCACCGACAATGCTGTAGAAGCCTAACACCGCACTCGGAACACTCAGACCAATCCACCCCGTCAGCGCACCGACCTTTTTCGCCAGTAGATTTGGGGTCAATGAACGCATCCTGTCGACTGGGTTAGCTTGACCATGACGACCAATCGCCATCTCAACCACCAGCATTGGGAAGGCAACCACAAAGATCAGCACCAAATATACGAGAAGAAATGCGCCGCCGCCATTGCTAGCAACTTGCGTAGGGAACCCCCAAATGTTTCCGAGGCCGACAGCTGCACCAGCCGCTGCGAGGATAAAGCCCAAACGAGAACTAAAAAGCTCTC
>NZ_JAHGAH010000984.1:0-748 GCF_030248475.1 Vibrio sp. D173a | reverse complement strand
GACTATGGCAGCCCACATTGGATATCAACACTACTGCGCGAGCTGCATAAAGAAGCGCCCAATGTCACTGTCGTGTGCAAAGAGTGGAGCCGAGATAACATCAATCAGCTCGAAAAGGGGGAAATCAACCTCGCCCTTGGCCCAATCATCGGATCTGGCTCCCGTTGTGAGAGTACTAAGTTTGGTGCGGTAACCACTTCATTCATCGCCAGAAATGACCATCCTCTCTTTGACGACGTTAAAGAGCCACCACCCTTCTCTCAGTTCCCTGTGATCCGTATTTCCGGCTCAACCCAGTACCAGCATATCTACAACACGATTCTTCCCGATAATCCGGTTATGCTCGATCAAGCCAGTATGTGGCTGGCACTTGATACGCTTCAATACTCCGATGCCGTGCTGATTGGGCCAACACGCGTAATGAAACTGTTGTCTGAAACTGAAGGCTACCGCTGCCAAACTCTCGAACAGGTCCCTGAAATCGATATATGTATGAGCTGGACCGCCGGCCTAACTAATGATCTCTTTTATAAATGGCTCATCGACAAAATGATCAAGATAGGAAAACAGATCGTTTCATGACCTTGCTGTATCGCTATAACTCCAAGTTATTCCCCGCATGAAAACCGACCATTTCTAACTCCGCACACCTTTTGGCATTCTTTGTTTCGTCCCGAGACGGCGGTGAAGCCACCCACTCCATCGCTTCTCACTCTTGATTAGTGGAGTCGAAATTTGAGCCAACTAC
>NZ_JAHGAH010000983.1:0-575 GCF_030248475.1 Vibrio sp. D173a | reverse complement strand
GTGATAACAATAAGCAGTGGTACGAAACAACTGTAACGTTTTATTATCAACTGGTCTAACACCCTTCTACGGTTAATAATTCGATATAACCATGTTTTAGAAAAAAAACCTCATCTAACACCACCCCAGACTCATCAACCAGAATTTATCACCACAAAACACCCACAAAAAGATTCTAAATATTTCATAATCCATCTTTTTTCAGTGCGAACACCACGCTATAGATGTGCTCTCACGCACATTTACCTGATGTCATGACGTAAAAAATCCCCCTAGTCACCTTGATGTATGACTAGGGGGATTTTTAAACAACTAAAAAGTTAACTTAGATAAATCTACTTATCTTTCGACTTTTCAGTGTACATTTCTTCGATTTCGTCTTGATACTTATCGTTAATCACTTTACGACGCAATTTCTGAGTTGGAGTCAGCTCGCCATCATCCATAGAGAAAGCCTTCGGTAATAGCTTGAATTTCTTCACTTGCTCAAACTTAGCCAACTCTTGTTGTAGGTCGTCAACGCGCTTCTCTAGCATCTCAACAATCTGATGGTGCTTAATCAGCTCAACGAGATA
>NZ_JAHGAH010000982.1:0-632 GCF_030248475.1 Vibrio sp. D173a | reverse complement strand
ATGGACTCAGTACCTGAATCGAAAGATGATATCTACAATCAGTTCACTGGGTTTATTCATGTGGCGATTTCATTGGGTTCAGAACAAGCGGTTGACGATCTAACCCAACGCTTGGTTGAAGACGGTTATGAGCGATTAGATGGCCCAAGAAGAACCGGCGATGGTTATTATGAGAGTTGCGTTCTCGATCCAGATGGTAATCGACTAGAACTTACGGTCTAAAAGATAACATATCAATACGGGTACCTTTATGCGCAAACCTCTTTTTTGTCTCCTAGTTTTATCTCTGCTGGTCGGTTGCCAGACGACCAGCGAGGTGGTTGATGAGCCGATTGGGTACTTGGGCTTCCAAGATGGGCAGGTATGGGCAATTCAGTTCAACGATTGTGGTGTTGTTAACTACCTAGAAGCGAAGAAATACCAGTGGTTTGACCGTTCTTTAGAGTCCATCAGTTGTTATCAATTCACACCAGAGCAGAGCGTGCTGGCTATTTCAGTGTATGCAGCGCCTGACCTCGATAGTCAGCCGATCGAATACATCGCTCGTTTTTCTGAGTTGGAGGTATCTGAATCTGGGTGGGGAACCTTTCCAAGTGTCTATCAAACTCAAGGTGAGAATTGGGTTCGTCTGA
>NZ_JAHGAH010000981.1:0-568 GCF_030248475.1 Vibrio sp. D173a | reverse complement strand
GCACAAGACCAACTGCTTGAAGCAACAGCGGAAAAAGAACCGCAGTTTATGACCATTGATGAGTTAATGGCTCAGGTCGAGCAAGAAGATGGTGAAGTTGTGAATCCAGATGAGGAAGAGCTTAAACTGGATGTCGGCTTAAACGAATTCCCGGATGTCATTGGTGATATCGGTAACTACGATGTAGATAGCAATGCAGAAGCTGCAGGTAAGCTGGACTTAGCTAAAATTTACATTGAGATGAGTGACCCTCAAGGCGCAATTAAGTTACTAGAGGAAGCCATTGTTGATGGTTCGGATGAAATTCGACGCGAAGCTAAAAACTTGATTGATGCGTTGAACGGACGCTAAACAGATACGACTGAAAGAGAGCCTGACAATGGCTCTCTTTTTTTGTCTGGCGTTTTCCCTTTATCCTTAGTTTTCCAGCCTAGGGGTTTGGGATAGGCACTGTTTACGTATATACTTCACGCCCCATTTTCAAAGAGAACAAGAGCATGAAAATTGCTTTAGGTATTGAGTATGACGGTACCCACTATTTTGGTTGGCAACGCCAACGTGACGTAAA
>NZ_JAHGAH010000980.1:0-1012 GCF_030248475.1 Vibrio sp. D173a | reverse complement strand
CCTGAGCTAGTCTCCGATTGCAAGATTGTTAAATTCTTGTACCCATCTTTGTGACATAAACCTACGGAAATTCATATTATTTATTGGTAAGTAACATAGTCTTATCTATACTCAGATGAAACTATACGTTAATCACCTAGTCTCATAATAAGGTGAAGCGTTCAGTCGGCTAGATAAGGACACGGAAATGAACAACGATAGTATTGCTGCGCTCCAAGGGCTAATGGATGAAACGCCCATTAATGAATCATTTTCCACCACTTCAGATCCTTATGCTCACTACCTCAAGGATATTGTGGGTATCGATTTGTTGTCTCGCGAAGACGAGATGTATTACGCGAAGTTAAATCGCGCGGGTGACAAAAATGCACGTGATGTGATGATCGAATCCAACTTGCGTCTTGTTGTTAAGATTGCAAAGGCCATAGACAAGTATGATCCCGAGCCAGGCTTTCGCTTTGCTACCTATGCGGTATGGTGGATTCGTGAAAACATCGAAGCAGCGCTAATGAACAAAGGACGTACCGTTCGCTTACCTGCTCATGTATGCAAAGAGATCAACAGTCTCGCATCAAAAAAAGTCGATGCGAGTAAGAAAATGAACAAAGAAGTGTCCATTTCAGAGCTATCTGACAAATCTGGTGTAAAAGCTGAGCGTGTTGATCAACTCTTGGAACTCAGTGGTTTTATCGACGTGACGACAACGGTAGACGTCAACCGTGCTCCACTCGCACTAGAGCAGTGCGAAAGCGAATACCTTTGTGACCCTCAACATGATTGCGAGAATCAATCTTTTACCGACGCCTTAGAGCAGATCATCAATACCCTACCTCCTAAGCTCCAAATAGTTTTGATCCATCGTTTTGGCTTGTTTGGAAACAATGTAAAAACACTTTCGGAAGTTGGGCATATGCTAGACACCAGTGTATCAAATGAGCGAGTGAGACAGATGCAGAAAGAGGCGGTAGAAAGAATCAAGAAGCGACTCACGTTCGATGGCTGGGTTTAATAA
>NZ_JAHGAH010000098.1:0-10387 GCF_030248475.1 Vibrio sp. D173a | reverse complement strand
TCATATGTGTTATTTTTGTTATCGACAGATTAATCAGAAACCTGAAGGTTAATTTCGACTTTGGTTATCAAAATGCGAACAAAAGGCGAGTTGTTTTATAAAGTTGTGAGATTGATCTTATTTGTTGAACTTCGTCATCAAACTGTTAAAAACATAAGAATAGTATCATTGACCCTTATATAAACAAGTCTGAGTTGTCGCTTTTCTTCAATTTAAACTAATGAATTTAAGGTTATATTTATAAGTTATACGTTAAAAGTAAGGCTATTAGAAAGCTGAATAGATAACGAGAGGTGTAATAAAAATGGCGTAAAATGTAACAGAAAGTCTTTAGATACAAAAAAGGCCCCGACAGAGCGGAGCCTTCTAAAATTGATCGATTTTAGAAAATCAAATGAGCTACACCAGCAATAACTGGAAGCGTAATCAGCGTACGTAGAATGAAGATAACGAACAGCTCTACGATGTTGACTGGAATCTTACTACCAAGAAGCAGTGCGCCCACTTCTGACATGTAAATTAGCTGTGTTACAGACATTGCTGCAATCACAAAGCGAGTCATTTCGTTATCGATAGAAGCCGCTAGGATTGCTGGGATGAACATATCTGCAAAGCCCACAACGATAGTTTGAGATGCTGCAGCAGCTTCAGGGATTTGTAGCAATTCTAGGTAAGGGATAAATGGTTGACCTAGGATTTCGAATACTGAGGTGTATTCTGCAATCACTAGTGCCACTGTACCCAAGCCCATAACGACAGGTAGTACACCAAATACCATGTCGATAGCGTTATGTACGCCTTCTTTAAATACTGACTGTACAGAAGTTACTTGGCCAGCGCGTTTTAGAGCAAGGTCCATACCCCATGAGAAAGTCGTGTGACCTGCAGGTACTGCATCTGCGTCTTTCTTAGGTGCGCTGCCATCGATGTAGCGGTCCTTCTTCAGGCTTAGCGGTGGTAAGCGAGGAATAATGATCGCCGCAACAATACCCGCTAGACAGATAGCGCCGTAGAAAGGTAGGAATAGGTGTTCTAATTGAACTTGTGCGATGACAACTAAGCTAAAGGTAATAGATACAGCAGAGAAAGTTGTACCGACGACAGCCGCTTCACGTTGAGTGTAGAAGTTATTTTCGTACTGCTTGCTAGTAAGCAGAATACCCACGCTGCCATCACCTAACCAAGAAGCCATACAGTCGATCGCACTACGACCTGGTAGGTTAAATACCGGGCGCATCACCTTACTTAGCAGCGCACCAAACAATTCTAGTAGACCGAAGTTAAGCAGTAGCGGCAGCAATAGACCAGCAAAAATGAATACCGCAAACAGCGTTGGTAGAAGACCAGTAAGCACTAGGCCACCAGTGTTCTCTTCCCAAATGGCTTTTGGACCAACTTGGAAGAAAGTCATCAGTACTGCAGCACCACCGATTAAGCGAACCATAAGCCACAATGGTGATGGATTAAATAGGCCGTTCAGGAAACCGTTACGCAGAATTGCCGCTGGCTTAAAAATTTTGCAAAGAACAGAAGCAACGGCCATGAAAGCAATAATAGCGGTAACGATAGCAATTAAAGTATCGCCAAGAACTGCAGGAATGACTTTTGCCATAACCGCAACAGGAATGGTCAGGCCACCATCGTAAGAGATAGGTGCCATGAAGAGTAGAAGACCAATCAGGGATGGGATGAAGAACATCCAAAAGTTGCCCTTAGGCGCTTCAGCAGCATTAGTGTTGTTATGCATTGTTTGTCTCGTGTTACTACTAGTCAATACTCGCCATATTCCATGACATAAATATTCACTAAACATCCGTATTTAATCACAGTGTGCGGAGATTACCCGCAAACTGCATCCTTTGCAATACTATTCATTAAATACATCTAGTTATTCAGCCGTTTTTTCGGTCAATTGAATCAAAACTAGGATCTTGTATATGAAATTGTTGCTCGTGTTAGAAAATTGTAGCACGTAGGCCTCTGTGAGCAGCCTGTTAAGCGACACAGTGTGACCAAAGCAATAAAAAGCCTAGCAAATGTGATTCGGATCTCAAGCTAAAAGCGGGCTTTTCTGCCAGTAGTTCCACTGTTTATAGGGGAATAAAGAACAAAAAGCTAAATCAGCCCATTTGATGGCGTTCGTTTAATGGATATGAAGAGTGAAGAAAGCGAAGAGAGTGACGGCTTAAGTAAAATGCTTAAACCGTCAGATAAAAGCTAGACTGGTTGATGGCGGCTCTGTAGGTAGAGGTAGCCCCAGTATGCGATAGCGATAACGAAAGCGAGAAGCGCAGGGAAGGCTAATGCGTACAGTCCAAAAACGTTAAACAAACCAGCACCAACCGTACCACCGAGTAAGAAGCCAAAGAAAATGAAGATAAAGAGTTTGGCTTTACGTCGGTCGAATTGACGTCCACGTAGGCTTTCTCCAATCATGATACCTAGGTCGGTAATGATGCCAGTCATGTGTGTCGTCCTTACAACGGCACCGCTGAAGGTGGTTATCATCGCATTCTGCAAACCACAGGCTGCAGAAGCAAGGTACTGACCATACACGTTACCTTGTACTAAAAAGCCCAAGCTCAAAAGTAGTAAGCTACCTTCGATACATAGTGCCACACCATAGCGGCGGCCGAGCTTTAGAGCGCTACTTTCGATAAAGAATCCGCTAAACGCAGAGCCAATCAAAAAGCTGAATACAATAAAAAGCAGGTGGATGGTTGAGTCCACACCTGTTAGTAAGCTATTCCCTAGCTGAGTTACGGTTCCGGAGAGATGCGTTATCGCTTGATGTTGAAAGCCGAGAAGACCTACGGCATTGACGCAGCCTGCTAGGAGAGCAAGCAGAAAGGCGCCATATTCCACCCAACGAGGAAGTCTGGAAATCACAATAAAACCTCACCAAATGTTAGGAGCAGATTATAACGCTCGTGGCGCGGAACTAAAGTCTTTCTCCCAGTACTCGGTTGATCATTCTCAATAAAATCTCAACTTTTGTTGAATGATGTTCTCAAACTTTGAGCAGGAGAGACATGTTGCATGTTTGTTTTCTTAATATGGCGTTGCCACTCAACCTGCGTGTTCCATCGTACAATCAAAGCTTACCCAGCCATGCTTCCTTTGTTCATAGATAGAAACCGTGGGTTCTGGAAACTCTTTGTTATTAAACAGTCCCATTGGAATGATTGCGTAATCGGGAGCGTCCGATAGCTGTAAGCGCATGGTTGTGCCGCATGCCGGGCAGAAGTCATATTGAACGTGATGACCTGAATCAGCAATACGAGTGTAACTGGTGATGTCACCATCTAGGATGACTTGGTTTTTGTTAAATCGAGCTTGAACGCCGAATACGCTTCCGGTTCGCTTTTGGCATTCAAAACAGTGGCAAATAGAGGTGCGAATGGGCTCCGCCGTGCAACGCAGTTGGACTAAGCCACAGGCACATTCACATGTGTGGGTGATTTTTGTCATCGTTATTACCTATTGGTTGCCCAACAAATAGTTTAGTTTAATTTTGAAACACTTGAGTCAAAATGAGCGGTCAGGTGTTGAGGTCTTGGTCGGTGAATTGGTATATACTCCGAACATAGACAAGAGAACAAGAACACAAGGAAGTCTTCATGGCTCGTAAGAGAATCCTGCCCATCCCCCTCATTCTTTTGATCCCAATCGTTCTGTTAGTGGTGGTGATCATCGCGGGCATTTATCGTTTTAGCCTTTCTGACGATGAGATCATGGCGAAATTTCCTCAAGTGCAGGCACAATCAAATCCAATCGTAGCAGAAGTGCTAGGTATTCAGTCACGCAACCCGTGGACGGTTCAGGTTCCTGAGCAGAGCGCTGTTACGTTTCTTGAACAATGGGATAAAGAGCACGGCTTCTTGAAAGGTCACTACGATGCAGGTGCTACCAAAGGTGAAGTACTGGTTCCAATCGAGTTTATCGTTCAACGTGATATCAATGAAACCCCATGGATTGTGGCTCCAGTTATCGTAACGACACAGGGCTCAGGCGCGTTTTACTATATCGGTTTGTTTAAATTTGATGCTGTGCCAAGCCGAGTTGTTTTATTGAACAGTGTTTTCATCGGTGACCGAATTAAAATGTCTTCTTTGAAGTGGGAAAGTGACACGCAAATTTCTCTGTCTTATCTTCAACATGGCGAAAATCAAGCGATGGCAGAACAACCAAATCAATTGAATTCGACGACACTTAAGCGTGTAGGCAATAACCTACATATGCAACAGTAATGAATTTTTTTGTCTCCTGTAAAAAATAAGTGTTTTCTGCGCTAGATCTCGTAATTTACTAGTGATTTCTTATGCGGGAATGCATAAGCTATTAGCCTTGTTATAAAGGAGATAGTAATTCCCGTGTCTACAAATGAAGTTACAACAAGACGGTTGCCGAATCTGACAAGTCGTAAAGCGCTACTGTTGTACTCCTTGCCAGTATTAGTTGCGATTGGTGTTTCCAACTCTCTCAAAGAGTCTTCCCTTACTAAAACCATCGCATTGAACCTGCCTGAAACGCAGGTTGTCGAAAATATTCTTGATGCGACAACAGCAGAAGTTGGCACTCCACCAAATTTTGAATACCAAATCCAAGCAGGTGATAACCTGAGTACCATTTTCAGCCAACTAGGCTTAGGCTACAGCTCGTTGATGAAAGTTATGGAAACGGATTTGAACTTCCTTGCTCTTGATACCTTGAAACCTGGTAACACACTGCGTTTTTGGCGCAATGAATCTACGGGCGAACTTGAAAAAATGGAACTGCAATTCTCTATTGCAGATAAAGTGGTTTACCATCGTAATGACGATGGCAGCTACGATTTCTCAGACATCTCAATTCCTGGTGTTTGGACGCAAGAGCCTTTGGTCGGTGTTATTCGAGGTAGCTTCTCGTCATCCGCAAATCGTTTGGGCTTGAGCTCAGCAGAAATCAGTCAAGTGGTTAACTTACTTAAAGAGCAAGTGAACTTCGGCAAAGATTTACGCGCTGGTGACCGATTTGAAGTGGTTCGCCGCTCTCAAAGTATTGATGGTATGCCAACTGGCAAGAACGAAATAGAAGCAATCAAAATTTATAACCGTGGTCGTGAAGTCACCGCTTACCTTCACACTGACGGTCAATTCTACAATGCGAAAGGTGAGAGCCTTCAGCGTGCTTTCCAACGTTACCCTGTTAGCCGAGGCTGGCGCATCAGTTCTGGATTCAACCCTAAACGTCTTCACCCTGTAACGGGCCGTGTAGCACCACATAACGGAACAGACTGGGCGGTACCGACAGGAACACCTGTAGAGGCAACGGGTGATGGTACCGTGATCATGACTCGCAAACACCCGTACGCAGGTAACTATGTGGTGATTGAGCATGGTAGTAAGTACAAAACTCGTTACTTACACTTAAGTAAGATCTTAGTGAAGAAAGGGCAGAAGGTCTCTCGTGGTCAACGCATTGGCTTGTCAGGTAAGACTGGTCGTGTAACTGGTCCGCACCTTCACTACGAGTTGATCGAATACGGCCGTCCGGTGAACGCAATGCGCGCGAAGATCCCAATGGCAAGCTCAGTGCCTAAGAAAGAAATGGCGAGCTTCATTACGAACCGTAATGAAATGGACAAGCTGTTAAAAGATAAAGAAAAAGCCTTTCTATAAAATGCAAAAAAGACCAAACACTGTTTGGTCTTTTTTTATGCGCTCTTCATTTGTTTGTCATTAATGATGCCAACCAGCTCATTGACGCTGTGAGGTCTTGAATAGAAATAGCCTTGTATGTGATGGCAGCCCATCTCTATCAATTTCTGTAAGGCCCTGTCGTCTTCAACCCCTTCAGCAATCAAATCGACTTCTAACAGTTCTGCTAATTGGGCAATGAGCAGCACTACTTGTTCTGACGTGGTGTTCGCCAACATATTTCGCACAAAGGTGGCATCGATTTTAATGCTGTCGATAGGGTAGCTATGGATGTAGTTCAAACTAGAATAACCGGTACCGAAATCATCCAGTGCAACTTTAAACCCGAGATAACGAAGTGAGTTCAGAACCATCTGTTCTCGGCCACTTTGCGACAACAATACGGTTTCGGTGAGCTCGATAACAAAGTCTGTCGCTTGGTGATCGTATTTCTCTAGAATACGAGTCAAGAAGTTCATATAACGGTTAGAGTCGACCAGTTCATGTGCTGAGCAGTTAATTGACAGTTTGACGTTATAGCCCAGCTGTCGCTCTAGCGCTTGTTTTGCACGACAAGCTAGCTCAACAATGCGTTCACCCAACTCAATGATCAATCCAGATTGCTCTGCGGCTTCAATAAATTCAACAGGTGAAATGTTTCCGTATACGTTGCTATTCCAACGAGCCAGTATCTCAAAGTAATCCCAGCGGTCGCTGGTAATATCGACTATGGGTTGTACCACGACGTACAGTTCTTCGTTCTCATCAATACTTAAGCGAAGTTGCTCTCGTAGTGCCTCAATCAGCTGTGTTTGGCGGTGGTATAGCGCACTTAAGTGCGTGTCATAATGCTGAATGCGTGTGTCACGGTGCTTTTTACAATCCTTAAGAGCCAAACTTGCATTTAGTATCAAGTCATCGCTATTGAGCATATGAACGGGGGCTCGCGCGATACCAATGCTAACGGTAAACGAAATACGGTTGGACTTGTCTGAGTACCCAGCTTCGATTTTATCCAGAATTTCCTGACATACCGCGACAGGGTCTTCGTCATAAGTAATAAAGGCGAACTCGTCCCCTGCGACACGAAAGGCGTTATTTGGGGATGTTAAGCTTTGTTGAATGGCATCCGCGGTAAACTTGATGATTTGGTCACCAATGTAGTTACCGTTGATGTCGTTAATCGATTTGAAATTATCAATATCTAGATAGGCAAGGCTAAAAGGACGAGTAGCCTGCTGTGTTAAGGTTTCTAACGTATCAGCTAAACAACTGCGATTGAGCAGACCGGTTAGATTGTCATGAGAAACTTCATAACTGAGTTGGTTGAGAAGTTTGTCAGAGCGTTCGCTGATCCATTTCTCTCGCAAACTATGAATGATGACGTTGGCGTAGAAACGGTGATGGAAGATAATCTCTTCGGCTTCAATTTCACTGATGGAGTGGGTAAATGTTGAGACTAAGATTCCCAATACTTCTCCTGTATGTGTTTTTAAAGGGAGCCCAATATAAGCTTGAATGCCGAGGTCTTGAAACATTTGGTCTTCAGGAAAGAGCTTGTAAACTTCATCTTGATAGAAGATGAGTTCACCAATGTCTTGTGCGACTTGCTCACAAGGTGTGCCCGTTAGGCCATAGCACATACTGTCTGCAATGGTTCCGCCGCTAGAGTTAGAAAGCGTCACCGCACAATGTTGTAGGTGGGCTATCTCAACTACGCAAGTACAGTAGCTTTGAAATTGCTGATGAAGCTCAAGTGTTACTCTGTCGAGTAATGCGCTGCCATTGAGTTTCAGAATTTCATCAAGTAACTGGATACTTTTTTGTTCATGAGCCATCAAATACTTTACCCGACGTTGTGTTCATCCGAACCGTGTTATTGTGAATCTCTTACACGATCTTTTTTCATTTAATAGATATGCATCACGTTAACTATTGTTTACTTCGTGTGATTTTTCAAACTCTGATTGCTTAAGGAAGGAATTTTTCAACTAATGGGTTAGCAAGGACAGAATCAACCTCTGACAAAAGTGGCTGTCCCCTTGGTAGTGACTAGATACTAGAGACTGCGCTATGTTGGTCTTTTGTGAGAGTTTCCTAAGCTACTCACAGACGACGACTTTCTCACTTGCTGCGGTGTTGGCTGGTACAGGATGGTCGATCAGTCGGATAGGGGATTCATACAGTGCAGACAACGCTTGTTCGTCGAGTAACTTATCGGCGCTTCCTTCAAATGCGATATGACCTCTCTTTAAAGCAACGATGTGTGTCGCGTAGCGCAGTGCGAGGTTCAAGTCATGCAGAATGACAATCACACCCACATCTTCTTCTTTATTCAGTTCAGACAGCAAACTCATCAGTTGAAATTGGTGATGAACATCCAGTGCTGACGTTGGCTCATCGAGGATCAATACTGGTGACTGCTGAGCGAGCAACATAGATACCCAAGCTCGCTGGCGTTCACCACCAGACAAATCGTCCGCCAATGCCTGCGAGAACTCAGCAACGCCCGTTCTTTTCATCGCTTGTTGGATAATGGATTGATCTTCTGAGTTCCAAAGACCAAAGGTGCCTCGCCAAGGAAAACGCCCTAGACGAACCAGCTCCTCTACCGTTAAGCCTGCAGAAGCTGGGAGCTTTTGCGGTAGATACGCGATCTTTTTGGCTAGGTTTCTGCTTTTGAAAGAGGAGAGAGAGGCACCATTTAACTCTACCGTTCCGTGATCCGGTGCCATTTGCCCTGAGAGCAAGTTAACCAATGTTGATTTTCCTGACCCGTTGTGACCAAGAATCACGGTGAGTTCATTCGTTGGAATGGAAAGCTCATCAATTGAGAGAATGGTTCGCTCTTCACGAACGATTTTGATGTTTGAAAGTTGAAACATGTTAGTACTGCCTCGACCAACAAAGTCATTTGATAAAAGCAAATGCACCTTTACTGGCCTTTGAAATTAGATGGTGGTGTTAAGCGCTCTTCTTGTTGTCTGGGTGCCTAGGACAATCTTCACAATATTTCCCAGAGTCACACTTATAGACTAAGCAGCAGCTGACCCTAACGAGCTTAAGCATTCCCGAAGTATCGTCGATTTTGAGGCTGTCTAAATGACTATCTGGCAGTTGGCATGCCGCTAACCATAGTTTCGCTTGCTCGGTTATATACTCATTGGTCAGGCTTTGCTCGTGCTGTTGCAGTTTGATTAAACAACCCAATAATAGATCCGCGAGTAAATGGTTGGTAAAGCCCGGGCGGATGCGTGTCCACTCACTAATCTGATCGCGGAAAAACTCAGTGAGTTCAAGTATGGCTTTACCAGCGTGTGGGATTAACTCTTCTGGCGTGCCGTGCTGATGGTCACCATTAAAGAAACGGTATCCTGTGACGAACTCTTTATACCTAAATTGACCAATATTCTTGATATCGGGCAGCGAATGAAGGCCGTATATTGAAACAAAGGTGACATAGACAGGTTGCCAGCATACTAGGTCCCAAGTTCGTGTTAACCAGTAGGCTTTACCCGCTTCAGGTTGACTCTTTGCAAGGCCATCGTATACGCGCTTGATTTCGATATGGCTATTATCATTCGTAATAGCGATACTTTTGCTGCTCAGAGAACCATAACTTCCACTAAGATAAGGCGTAATTTGTTTAGAGTAAGCGAAGATTTTTTGGTGTAGAGAAGGGGCTCTCCGACGAGTGAAAACATTGTGCAGCTGGGAAAGCATCTTAAACCATTAAATGAGAATTAGTTGCGTTATCATAGCGAGCCTTTTCGATGATAACCATACAAAATGGGGCATCTCCTCGGCGAAGTTGCAATGAGAGGGAAGGATGAATTGGGTGCGCTTTAGCCATTTTTAAGTGATAAAAGCGCCTTTAAATGATAAAAGTATCTCTGACATCTAATACGTTATGACCACTACCGGGAATTTAATTGCTTGACTATGAACACACCTGCATTTGACCGTATCAGCCGCGTTTTGGCTTATATCCATGCGAACCTCAGCTCGACACTATCATTAGAAGATATTGCGAAGCAGAGTTGCTGGTCACGATGGCAATTGCAAAGGGTGTTTCAAGCTGAAACCGGACTTACTGTTGCAAACTACGTGAGAGAACTTAAGTTAAGCCAAGCGGCTGAAGAATTGTTGGACAGCAAAGAGCGAGTGATCGATATCGCCCTTGGACTCGGATTCAATTCAGAGATTAGTTTTAGCCGTTCATTTAAGCAGATGTTTGGGGCAAGCCCTAGTCAGTACAGGAAGGCGGGGAAAAGAGTAGGGCTAAGAAAGCCGATACAAGTGTCTGAAACGGTAAGCGCTGAAGAAAAGGGCGCGCTAAGTTTCGTTAATGTGCGTATCGACGAAAGAGAGCCTTTCTTGGTTAAGGGGATTACCTCAGAAATCAGTGGTTTGTTTTCACTGACGCAAGATTTTGCCCAGAAAGTCCCTCAACTTTGGTCGCGTTTAGAAGGAGAAGTGACGCTTCCTGATGAGAATGCCTTTCAATTTATTGGTGTTGTCGACCTTACTCAATCGAGTTTTGATGGTACTAGGGCGTGTTGATCTTTGCTGTACATTTCGTATTCAGCAATACATCGGTAACCACATTAACATGAATGCCAGCGATAACATGCTGGCATAATTCCTTTCTAACTTGTCATATCTACTTGAAATAGCTCGATAATGCTTAATTCTCGCAAAGGCATTTT
>NZ_JAHGAH010000979.1:0-1387 GCF_030248475.1 Vibrio sp. D173a | reverse complement strand
TAAGCAAGCAGAGACTCAAATCCTATACGGCCAAGGTTTCAACCGTGAAGGTGAGCTGATCGACCTAGGTGTTAAGCACAAGCTAATTGAAAAGGCAGGTGCTTGGTACAGCTACAACGGCGATAAGATTGGTCAGGGTAAAGCGAACGCTGGTAAGTTCCTTCGTGAGAACCCAGAAGCAGCGAAAACTATCGATGCTAAACTTCGTGAAATGCTACTGACTCCAGCTCAGCCTGAAGAGCCAGAGACTGGCGAAATGCCACAAGAAGAGCTGTAATTTACCTGCAGCTTGATATTGAAAGCCTCGCTTATGCGGGGCTTTTTTATGTTCGTTACCCTTAGTTGTTATTTCTCCTCTGCATCTTATTAAGTTTTTCTACCCCACTACTAAAAACTCACGGCTACTGCCTGAGAACTCTTGGCTTTGTCTTGCTTAGCTTTGCTTACTGTCGTGCCTTTGTTGACTGTCATATCTTGCTAGGGATTTGTTTCCTGTATTGCATTGTGCTGAGAACTGGAAACCAAAATTCTATGTCGTACTTTTCTTCGTGCAGGTTTAATCACAATGAAACACCTTAGTTAGATTTGAGTGTAAATCTATTTCACTATTTATCAGTGTGTTACGTTGATTGTTTTGTTGGTCGTTACATTTTTATGCGCTGATGTTTTAGTAAGGTGTGATGTTTTATCCATCATTACATTTTGCTTTGAGAAAGGTTTGTGGCTCGGTGTTATATCGAGTGATAAATTTTTTCCACGATTTGAGGTTACTGATAGTTAAGTTATTAATTTGTTTTGTTAATAGGTAAGAGAATGTCAAAGATTAAGAAAAAAGACGCAGAGTTGGCGACGCATTTGCTAGAGGAGTATCGAACGATGACGTCGATTGAATCCTTTCAACTGGATGTGCTGCAAAGCCTAGTCAAAGTGCTGTCTGCAAACATTAAGTCATTAGACGATAATGACCGTGCTGTCTTACTGAATCTTGCCAAGCAGCACATCGATGTAGAAATGGACTTTTCACAATCTGTTGGTTTCGATGATGCGCTACCAAAGCTGAGCGAATTTAAAACTGTTATTAACGTCACTTAAACAGCACGAGAAAAATAAAACAGATGACTTATTGAGTCGTCGGCAATCAAAAGGATAAATCATGAATAAAGTTACATTTCTTGGTGAAGAAGTTGTATTGGCAGGTAATTTCCCTAGTAAAGGCGAGCAACTAGTGACACCTGAATTGTGTACTCTGTCGCTTAACCCAATGACAATCTCTGATGTAGACAGCAAGTATAAGCTGATCTACCTATTTCCGAGTATCGATACTCCAGTATGCGCGGCAACGACCAAGAGCCTATCTGAACTAGCGCAACTAAACCTGAAAGATGTT
>NZ_JAHGAH010000978.1:0-1094 GCF_030248475.1 Vibrio sp. D173a | reverse complement strand
TGGACAAACATGACGAAATCCTGGTCGCTATTCGCCAAATTATTCGCGCTATCGATTTACACTCGAAGAAGCTGAGTAAAGAGTATGGTTTGACTGGCCCTCAATTGATTTTAATGAGAGCAATCCAAGAGATGGGCAATGTGACGATCAAAGAGTTATCGAATCACACCAATGTGAGTCAGGCAACCACCACTACTATCATCGACCGTCTCGAGCAGAATGGTTATGTGCAGCGTGTGCGCAGTGTATCGGATAGACGTAAGGTTCACGCGAATCTAACCGAAAAAGGTCAAGACCTACTAAACAGTGCGCCATCACCACTTCAAGATAATTTTGTTAATAAATTCCAAAGCTTAGAATCTTGGGAGCAGAGCTTGTTGCTCTCTTCGATGCAGCGTATTTCGTCAATGATGAACGCAGAAGATATTGATGCTGCACCAGTTCTTCAGCTTGAAGGCATCGCCAATACCGTCAAAACGGATGAATCAGCAAAGTAATTCTTTACTGACTTGATAGGCAAATTTATTCAAATAGAAAGACCACGCATTATCGCGTGGTCTTTTTTATTGGGCGCAGGTTTTATGCATTCTGGTACTTGGCGATCAGAGCTAACACGTCATCTTCCGTGACTGGGGTGCCGTAATAGTACCCTTGCAGATAGTTACAGCCTAAACGGGTTAGGAAGGTCTCTTGTTCTTTGGTTTCTACCCCCTCAGCAACTACCTTAAGTGAGTAGTTTTTGGCAAGGCGGTACAGTACGTTGACCATCTCTTGCTTGGAAGGGTTGTTATTGAAGATTTGATCGACGAACGATTTGTCGATCTTCAGAGTATCAAATGGATAGCGAATCAACTGGTTAAAGGAAGTAAAGCCCGTTCCAAAGTCATCTATGGCAAGGTCAAGCCCCAGTTCTTTGAGTTCAAATAGCACGTCCAGTTCGGTGGTTTCATCAGGAACAAATGCTGTTTCAGTAACCTCGAATTCAATGTTTTCAGCAGGCACTCCAGTGCTTATCAGCATACGATTAACATCAGCAGGAAAGCCCGGAGACATTAGTTCTAAGCTAGAGATATTGATGGCAAATTTGAGCTCGC
>NZ_JAHGAH010000977.1:0-684 GCF_030248475.1 Vibrio sp. D173a | reverse complement strand
ACAGCTTGCGTTGTTTGCTTTATTTTTACCAATCGTATTGCACTCACAATTAGAGTACCCGTTCTACCATTCGGCTATTCACTGGATCACCTTTATAGTGCTCCTTTATTGGGTTGATCAACGCACTTCCTACCATTACCAAAAGGGGTTCAGCGTTATCAGTAAGACCTTATTTAGAGTAACGAGCTTGGTCGTGCCAATTCTTGTAAGCTTCTATATGTTGAGCGCCTTGCACACCAACTATGTGCTGACCAAGTTTGAGAAATCACAGCCTAAAAATCCGGATATTCTGAAAGAGGTTTCGAACCCTGTGGTTTGGAAAGATCGCTACGATTGGGATATCTACAGCACTTACCTCAATATCGGCCTCTATCAAGAAGATCCAAAACTGATTCAGCCGTATATTGATTGGTCTCTAAATATCATCAAGTCGAAGCCACGACCTGCGTTTTACAACAACCTGATCTTGGCTTACCAAGGCTTGGGTGACGAAAGCAAAGCAGAGCAGATTCGTAGCGAAGCGCAATTCTTGTTCCCGAACCGAGACTTCTCGACAGTGCAGTATCAGCGTCCATCACAAGCAAAATCAGCGACATCACAAGCACAAGAGACGGCTGAATAAACATCAATAAAAAAGGCGAACGGTTTATAACTCGTTCGCCTTTCTGATTGGGATATTCTTGA
>NZ_JAHGAH010000976.1:0-1205 GCF_030248475.1 Vibrio sp. D173a | reverse complement strand
TGCAATGAACTCAAGTCTAAGTCGAGAGTGACATTTGAGTTTAAGCCGACGGCTTAGCTTTGATATAGCCTGTCTATTCAATTTATCTCGGCCTAAAATACCGTCTCGCCCAAAAATACTGACTCGTCCTAAAGTACGTTTCAATTTTTAAGCCCAGCTCTTAACGAGCTGGGCTTTTTTATTGTGGTCATGTTTCATATTGGTTCATTCCTGAGACAACTGCACCACCATGAATCAGCTCACATAGTGCATACTGCACCAAAGTTGTCCCTTATGAATTTAAGTGTATAAAAATCAATGGTTTAATTTGTTTTTAACTTTGTCGATAGCTTGGCACTCTTCTTGTAATTCTGTAATTGGATAACAAATAACAATTATGGAGTAACAACTATGAACAAGGTGTTCAAATTATCGTTAGCTGCACTATGTACTTCACTCTCTTTCTCATCGGCAAGCGTACTTGCAGCAGAAGACACCATTAAGGTTGGTGTTCTGCACTCATTGTCAGGCACCATGGCGATCAGTGAGACCACGCTAAAAGACACGGTTCTGATGCTAATCGAAGAGCAGAATAAGAAAGGTGGTCTGTTGGGTAAAAAGCTTGAACCCGTTGTCGTTGACCCAGCATCAAACTGGCCACTGTTTGCTGAAAAAGCCCGTTAGTTGATTGAAAAAGAGCAAGTCGATGTGGTATTCGGTGGTTGGACATCTGTTTCTCGAAAATCCATGCTTCCAGTATTTGAAGAGCTCAACAGCATCCTTTTCTACCCTGTTCAGTATGAAGGTGAAGAGTCTTCGAAAAACGTTTTCTACACGGGTGCTGCTCCAAACCAACAAGCGATTCCAGCCGTGGATTACCTGATGGAAGAGCTTGAAGTGGAGCGTTGGGTGCTGGCGGGAACCGACTCCGTTTACCCACGCACAACCAACAAGATCCTTGAAGCTTACTTAAAAGAGAAAGGTGTCGCGCAAGAAGACATCATGATCAATTACACGCCATTTGGTCACTCAGATTGGCAGTCCATCGTTTCAGACATTAAGAAGTTTGGCGATGCAGGCAAAAAGACGGCGGTAGTCTCTACGGTCAATGGTGATGCGAATGTCCCATTCTATAAAGAGCTGGGCGCTCAAGGCATTTCATCAGAAGACATTCCAGTGATTGCGTTCTCGGTCGGTGAAGAAGAATTGTCTGGTATGGATACCGA
>NZ_JAHGAH010000975.1:0-904 GCF_030248475.1 Vibrio sp. D173a | reverse complement strand
GATTGCCGAGTTAATCCAATTAAACGGTCGACATTTTTTCAATTCACCCACCGCGCACTAGCGCTGCCTCTCATGGCACTCTTACCAATTTCTTCTTTTGCTTCCGAAGATGGCGTGCAAGTCATCGAAACGACCCAGTTGGTTGGGTTTGGCGAAGCCAAGTATCCTGTAGATTTCACTCATTTCGATTATGTCAATCCAGATGCGCCTAAGCAGGGCAAGATCACCTATGGCGCGATAGGCACGTTTGATAGCTTTAACCGCTTTGGTTCACGCGGTGTTTCCGCGAGTTACAGTGGTGAACTTTACGACACCTTGATGTTTTCACCTGCGGATGAAATTGACGCTTATTATCCGTTGATCGCCTCTAAGGTGCGTTACGCCAGTGATTTCTCATGGCTTGAGATAGACATCAACCCGAACGCACGCTTCCACGATGGCAAGCCAATCACTGCTCATGACGTTGCTTTTACGTTTGATAAGTTTTCCAAAGAGGGCGTGCCCCAGTATCGCGTCTACTACAAAGACATTAAGTCGGTAACCGCAGTGTCTGACTTAGTAGTTCGTATTGAGATGGAAACACCAAACCGCGAGAAGTTGTTCAGTTTTGCACAGAGCACTCGCGTACTTCCAAAGCACTACTGGCACGACAAAAAACTGTCTGAGCCGTTAAGCGAGCCGCCTGTCGGAAGCGGGCCTTATAAAGTCATCAACTATAAGTCGGGTTAAAGCGTCGCTTATGGGTTAGATGAGAACTACTGGGCGGCAGAGTTACCTGTAAACGTTGGCCGTAATAACTTTGAGCAGGTACAGTACGATTTCTACCGAGACGATACCGTGATGCTCGGAGCCTTCAAAGCGGGCGAGTTTGATCTGCGTATGGAAAACTCCGCAACGTTTTGGG
>NZ_JAHGAH010000974.1:0-661 GCF_030248475.1 Vibrio sp. D173a | reverse complement strand
CTAGATCAAGCACAAACCATTCGCATCTTTGTCGATAACTCAGCGATTGAAATTTTTGCTGACAACGGCAAGACAGTGTTTACCTCTCGCATCTTCATTGATGAGCTGTCTCTGGTCACGCTAGATAATGCGACTGGCACACTGCATTAC
The DNA here is from genome assembly GCF_030248475.1 of Vibrio sp. D173a. Lineage (NCBI taxonomy): Bacteria > Pseudomonadati > Pseudomonadota > Gammaproteobacteria > Vibrionales > Vibrionaceae > Vibrio > Vibrio sp. D173a. Next base: position 511 of record NZ_JAHGAH010000974.1, on the reverse strand, counting down.
ATGTCTGCGATACAGGCTACTCGCTAGCCACCAATAAATTATTCCAAAACAAAAAAACAAGGCCCTCGTCGGGGAGGGCCTCTTATTGCCAAAATATAGGGTTTAGCATGAAAAATACACTAAAAATGTCGCTCGCTGCGGCTTCAGTAATGGCTGCAATGACAGCGAACGCTGGAATCAGCATTGTTGATACGGAAGAAGGTAACTTCTCTGTTGGCGGTAACGTCGAGTTGAACTTCAACTACCAAGACCGTGAATCACACGGTAATAATGACAGCGAATTCAACCAAGACGGCCGCGTTCTAATTGAATTTGCAGGCGAAAAGTACACGAGCAATGGCCACTATGTGGGTGTTAAAGCACAGCCTCTGTTTGAGAGCACGGGCAATATTGCACTGGATGATGCGTACTTTGAATTTGGTAAAAAAGACGGCTGGGCAATTAAAGCGGGTCGCTTTGAAGCTTATGACATGTTCCCTGTTGGTCTTGATGTATTCCTAGAGTACTCAGT
>NZ_JAHGAH010000973.1:0-1050 GCF_030248475.1 Vibrio sp. D173a | reverse complement strand
AGCGACCGATGGTTTCATCCAGCTTAGCACCACCACAAGGCATGAAATTGATATTGCCGCCTAACAGCGCACGCAGTTTAGAGAGTACTAGCTTATCTGCTAATGCATGGCTTTTCTTCAGCATCAACGAAGGTGTACGACCCTCTTGGTGACATGCCGCCAGTTTCGCGCCCATGTTCACAGCCCAAGTAAAGAGCACCTTGCGAATGAATGGTGCCTTTGACACTTTTTCATGGATCGCAGAGAAGATTTTCTCGTAGAAGCGAGGAACCGCACACATCACGGTTGGTTTCACGTCACTCAGTGCATCACGTACTTGCATGGTGTCTTGCAGGTAGCAGTTGGTTGCACCTTTATAGAGGACATAAAAAGTCCAAGCGCGCTCAAATACGTGTGACAGTGGTAGGAAACACAAAGAGACATCATCTTTGCTCAGGCTTAAACGCTCATCGTGACCTTCAAGCTGAGAGCCGATGTTAGCGTAGTCCAGCATCACACCTTTAGGTTGACCTGTCGTACCAGAGGTGTAGATAAGCGTCAGCAGGTCATCCATATTGGCATCGGCAAGGCGTGATTCAAGCTCAGCTTGTTGAGCCTCTTCACCACGTGCTATGAATTCCTGCCAAGAGATAGCAAAATCATGACCTTGAGTATCGATGTCATCTGACATCGCAACGATAATTTCTAACTGTTCGCACTCGTCAAAAAGGCTAATTGCCGCATCAAATTGTGGCTGTTCACCAACAAAAAGAACTTTAACGTCTGCGTTCTGAATAATGTAAGAAGACTGCGCTGCAGTGTTCGTTGGGTAGATCGGTACAGTTACAAGGCGAGCTTGTAGGGATGCAAAGTCTGCCACAGTCCATTGAGGCATGTTATTTGAGTAGATACCGATTTTATCTTGGATTCTCAGTCCTTGAGCCAATAGTGCGAGTGAAAGCTTATCGATCTGTTCACCAAATTGCTGCCAGCTAATGCCTTGCCATACATCATTGACTTTATGCTTTAAAGCCGTACGGTTGCCGCCTTGAGCAATCTGCTCGCGAAGTC
>NZ_JAHGAH010000972.1:0-650 GCF_030248475.1 Vibrio sp. D173a | reverse complement strand
ATCTGCTTCACCCACACGTTTAATCGTTAGTGCACCCTTTACTACTGTCATTCTTTCTGGGGCCGCAGTTCCAAACGTGTACTCACCCGCTTGCATCACACCTACACTGACGTCTTCTCCCTCTTGAGAAAAACCAAGAGATTTAACGCCACCATCGAAATAGGTATTTTCTTTAATCATTGTACTTCCTTGTCTTTATTCAGAACGGCGTGAGCTTATAACCTGTCTCATCACCAAATTTACGTGCCTGATTGTTTTAACTAATTCACCGGTTTCCTACAAGCAATTAATCGTCATAAGTTAGTGCTTTTGAGTGTTCCATCAACTCACTGAAATCACTTCATACCCAACACAATTAACGCTTTAACTCTTGCGTTGGCTTGTGGAATGTCGATCCTGCTTCTAACTTTGACAAGTTTCATTGCAATGTAGGTTATCAATAAATAGAATTGCTGATTCAAATGGAAGGAAACAGCTGTAAAAATGGGACAAAAAGAATCGAAAAACAGAGATCTATTGACTCAAGCGCTGTTTTACCTACTTCTATTGATCGGACTTATTGCAGCAGTCTATGCCAGTTATACCGCCTATCAAACTCATCAGAAATTTGTCGATCCAAGTAATGTCTACGGCAATTGGATAGAGGTGGG
>NZ_JAHGAH010000971.1:0-623 GCF_030248475.1 Vibrio sp. D173a | reverse complement strand
CGCCCAGCATATTGGTCACTACCAAGCCTTGGATGAGTTTCTTGGCACTCATGCCTGGTTCAATATCGCGTAATAACCAAGTGATGGCTGCGATACCGCCGAGAAAGATGCTGGTGTGTTGAGACAGAAAGTACGCGTACTTATCGTTGATCTCCACACCGTACATTGGCCACATAACCGTTGGCAGGAAAAACAGCGCAATGGCAAAGCCTGCGTAAATAATGCCGTGTAGGCTTAAAAACGTTTTATTGTTCATGTCATATCTCATCTTCTGTCTTGCGATATCTAGATCTTTGCTTCAAGAATGAATCATCGTATTAGCTGTTGATTGGACCTTTGTTTATGGTCGTTAATGGCTGATTAACATCAAAAATGACGCCGCGCACCTCTGTTACGCCCATCTCTTTTAACCGTACACTGTGCATCGCTAGGTAAGTTTCTGCACTCAGTTGGTCTTCGAAAAGATAAATCCCGCCACCTAGTTTTTCGGCTTCGCTCTCTGTCCAAATTTTCCAGATCATACCCGGCTCGTCATTGATCGATTTTGCTAAATCAACCAGTGTATTTGCCATCTCTTCGCCAAATGGGCCTGCAAAATCAAAATCGACTTGTAGTAGTTTCAT
>NZ_JAHGAH010000970.1:0-562 GCF_030248475.1 Vibrio sp. D173a | reverse complement strand
ATCACAGAAACCAAACATGCTTCCGTGGGTACTATTATTAGTTAGCTGGCTTGGATTCGCGGCCTACATTACTCAATCGTGAGATGATGAAATGAAACGACGAGCATTAGGATTACTGACTCTTGGTTTGCTTGCGGGTTGCACCACGCCCACTCAGATGCCACATGAGAAAGCGCATCAGGTACAATTGGATTACCATGGTGTTTTAGATGTCAGTCAATGCCAATACAAAGGTGAAGTCACTGGCAGTGAGGGGCATTGGTATAGCTACCTGTTCTTCCCTAATGACACGCTAGTACAAGGTGCGATCAATCAGTTGAAGTCTAATGCCATCGCATTAAAGGCCAATACGGTGTTATTCACCCTGCCACAAGACTTTGCTACGTCAGTCACGCTTCTAGGCACAGCCTACCACTGTCCGCAATAGTGAACTTAACCGCATAACCTAAAAAGAAAGAGAAAAAGCCAGCTTTCGCTGGCTTATGCACTAAATCCAAGGCTGGAGGCTATATCGCCTCTACGCTCCAGAACCCATTGACTGTCAAATGGTCCCCAATCAGAT
>NZ_JAHGAH010000097.1:0-6183 GCF_030248475.1 Vibrio sp. D173a | reverse complement strand
TCCAAATTCCAAATTCCAAAGCACTACCTAAAAATTTAATAAATATAAAAAATGCAAACTTTCGGCATTTTTCAAGATGGTTGCTTGTAGGCATTCCTGAATTGTATTTTCATTTCCTGCCTATTTGAATTTTGAGTTATATGTTAATTTTCTCTTGCGGTTCTGTGACGTGAATCAATTTTATTGAAAGGAAATTCTACTGGCAATTTAACCGATTAGAGTCACGACCGCATATTTTAGGTAAATTGGCTTTTAATAAAGGATGAAAGCTTAAATCTACGGAATAGCGATAAATTAATATAGGTATTCTTAATGAAAAAACAAGCAATGATGATGGCCCTACTTAGTGCAGGCCTTATCGGACAAAATGTATATGCAACACCATCAAGTTCTAATATTGAATGGATCGGTGTGGTGCCTGGAGGGATTAACGGTGATCAGATTGGTCTGACAGGTGAAAACGGCGGTACTGTTAGACAGGGTGAGCTGACTATAACAGAAGACGGCGCCTTTACTACGCGAGTTCCTGTCACTCTCGAAGCGCATACGATGGTTGACGACGGCACCGGCACCGGTAATCTTGTGCCTGGTACTGATTTCTATTCTGGTAGTGTGAATTGGACTTTGGGCAGTCTCTATGTAACCAACCCGGCGTATGATACTACGGACGAGGTCAATGACGTTAAAATCGCGATGAACGGTAAAGAGCTTGTTAGAGGTACCCCAGTGACGATTACAGGTGGCTTGCAACAAATGAAATTTAGCGCATCGTCTGACGGTCCGACTAAGGGTTCAGTCCTTCCGAATCAGACTGTCGTGACCACGGCGACGATCTTTGCTGAAGGAACGGGCGGCTCTCTTTAAGGCATATAGAGCAGTCCGGCTCGGAATAAGTAAATAAGGCAGGGAGCTGCCTTATTATTTTTTGGTCTTTTTATGGGTGTAAAGTATGCGTTACTGGTGGCTAGGTATCTTGAGTTTTGGTAGCGTTGCTGCGCCTATTACAAAGTATTTACCTCTTTCGACATACATCAATAAAACGGAGTTTTATTCGTACGTTATCTCTTTGGATGTGCCAAATCAAGTGCTGCTAGAGTTTGATGAGCAGCAGCAGCGTTTCGGAAGTCATGATGTTGATGTGGTGGTGTCATCGAACATTCCTAATGACGAAACAGGGCGTGGGTTTAAATACAATCTTTCTCTGCAGAATAACACATCTAATTGCAAGCGGTCTTATAGTTTGGAACAGACCCAAGACAATGTCATGAATTTGACCATAGACGGCAATGTTTTTGATGAGCAAAACCCTTTAGAGGAGCAGTTGTTGGCTTCACAAGGTGATGGTGTCTTGGGAGGTAAGCACGTTTTGACGCTGAACAGTGATGTTATCACCGATGAGTCAGTGGAATGTAGTGGGACGATCACGCTGGAGGCTGAACTTGCGTTATAACAAGTGGTTTTTGATTTTTGGTATGTTTACGAGCAGCGGTTTAAGTGCTGCTCCTGCTGGTTTTGAAGATTTGACGACATTAGTACCGGCCGACATTACCTTGGTCATCAATGATGATGATGGCATGCGGTCTTTCCCTGGTAGTATCAGTGGTCAGTCTGTGCGCTTTGCAGCCAAGACGCACGCACAATTGCACGCCTTTTTATTGGAGCAATATGTCGCCCCCGACGTGGCGGCTTCGCTGGCGAAGTCTTTGATGAATGAGGTGCCAAGTTCGTCGTTTTGTTTTGGGCGCCGAGATACCTGCGTCATTGATGATAACGAGGTCAAGTCACCTCAAATAGTGGTGGTGTCCGGTAAAAACAAAGTGCGTGTCTTGGTGCCATCGTCGTTGATGGTGAAAAAGGCGCAGTCGAGACGGTTTATTGACGAGCAGATTTCAGAGCATGCACTTGTGTTGCATCACGATGTGCATGTCGGAGCGGGGCTCGATAGGCAGCCCTACGGTTATTACGGTGGTGAAATGGTGGCAGGGTTAACCCATGGTTATTTACGTGGTGATGTGAACCTAACCACCAATCGCGATAACACCGAATACGACCGTTACTTATACGTGGATGAGCTGAGTTGGAATTACCTAAGTGGTCATTGGCGTTTGCATATGGGGTATGTTTCAGACCAAGTGTTTGACAACTGGAACGCGACATCGGCTCTCTATGCGAATGAAAAAGTCAGCAGCGTACGTGTGACGTTGGGGACTACCTCCGAGCTGGAGTATCAAAGCAAAGAAACCGCGCCACGTCTCTACTTTTCGGTTCCTTCATCAGGGCGTCTAAAGATAAAGCGAGACGATGGCAGTCCGGTTTTGGCGCGCAATGTCAATGCCGGTCAGCAGTATGTATCTTACAGTGAATTACCGCGAGGGATCCACGATTTAACCCTTACCGTCGAGGCGGGTGGGCAAGAGATTTATCGCGAAGTTCGTAAGATTTATAACACAGTAAATGCCACGTTGGAGCCAGGAGAGACCGACATGCTATTTACGGCGGGTTTTTTCCGTTCTAAATCGGTTTTTCCTGAGTGGGTTGAAGAACAGCTGCCTTACGAAGAAGAGTGGGAAAATCCGGGGTACCTTCAAGGTCAAGTGATGGCGCAAGTGATGCCGTCTTGGAAAGTTGGAGGGAGTTTAATGAATACCCGAGAAATGCATTATGCCAAGGTGGCGACGACATATGAACCTACCTCCTGGTTTTCATTGAATGCCGTCTTAGGGCGCTTTGGCAGTGGCAGTGAGAACGTGCAAGCATCGGGGAGGTTGGGGAGTATTTCTTTGAATTGGAATCGCTTTCAAGATGACGCTACTTTCGACGACGAGTCGGTGTCTCTGGATCACTACCTGTATGGAGTTGGCGATTCCACCGAATGGTCCTTGGCCTGGAATCAACGGGTGTGGAAGGGAAACGCTTACGCCTATTATTCCAACTTTGAACGAGAGTTGGAGTTTACGGCTTATCAGCCGGATAACAGGCTCGATAAAGAATACCAATCCAATCGTTCTTTGACCGTGGGGTATTCATGGCAGGGGCCTTGGCGTAGCACTTTAGACGGAAATGTGATGAACACACAGTTTGAAAGCGATGCTAATGGACTTGATGAATGGAGTGTTAGCTTGAGCATTTCATTGCCTTTGTCTAGCTCGGGGGATGACTATATGAATTACAACTTCACGCACCAAGACAGCGGCACAGTGCAGTCTCAATATCATCGAGCGTCGTATGGGCATCGCTTTGATATGCCACAAGGAGCGGACCTAGGCATGGAAGTGAGTGGCTTTGGTCATGCCTCGGATAGTGTTGATATCGCAGATACGGCCGTTGGAGACGTAACGGTCAATGGGGGATATCAAGATGACCACTGGCGAGGTAGTGGCATGATGTATGTTGATACGAATGGTGAATACAATGGATATGGTGACATGCAAACCAGCACCATCTTGAGCGGAGGCGATTGGTTCCAGACAAGAGAGCGAGCGGACAGTTATCTATTGGTTAAAAACTCAGGAGAGCAAGCGAAATCTCCACAAGAGGATAGCGATAAGTTTTTGACCGTGGCGAACTTGAGAAAGAACGGTGGCTATGGGGGGCGTTTGCCTATTGATGAAAAGACTCTGGCTTATCCACTTGAGAGTTATAAGGAATATCAAGTGATGTTAGACGATTCCTCAAGTGATTATCACAATCGAGGAGACTCTTTTGCCCAAGGCAGCAGTTACCCTGGAACGTCATTACTTCTTGGGGTTGATAACCGAGAAGTACGCTCCTACATCTCTGTGTTCACGAGTGTAGAAGGTGAGCCGATAGACCGCGTTGAGTGTATTGGTGAGGGGTGTGTAAGCGTTGAGGAGTTGACCGAGGGCGTGTTCAAGTTCCGGGTGAGTAAAGGGTTGCCTTTTCAGCTCAAAACCGCGTTAAACCAACGCTGTTTTATTCCATCTCCGGACACGGCAGAGCGACAAAATTTAGGTCAGAATTTCTGTATGCCACAGTTTGATAACGTGGATGGCTTGCAATTAGCTTTGGGTAAAGATGGGCAGTATTACTACTACGTAGGTGAGTTTGCGACGTTACAGCAATTGGAGTTTTATCACCAAGAGTTAACGGAGCAAAACCCTGAGGCTGAGCTTGTGAAGAAGAATATTGGTAAACGTACTTTCTTGTTTGTTCGCAGCCCTCAATATTTAGCGCGTCGTGGCGTGGACTTAGTTCGGTCACTCTCCGCTTATGCTTTGGAAGAGCAAAGCAACGCGTCGTATGTATATCGTTAATTTGATTGAGGGAATCCAATGTTAAAGACAATGAAATCGGTGAGTGTTATAGGGGTGATGTTGATGGTGATGGCTGCTCAAGTGGCTGCATCGCCGACGTTTCACGTTGATACGCTGTACAAGTCGAGCAACAAAAATGGCAATGAGATATTTACAGTATCGAATCTGGGGCGTGAAGCCTTATATCTGAAGGCCGAAGTGTTAAGGATTGAATTGCATGACGGAGAGATAAAAAAAGTGCCTCTGACGCGTGATAATTTCCCCCTTTGGGATTTAGCGGTGAATCCAACAAAGGCTGTGTTACAAGTGGGCGAAGTGCGTGACTTCACGGTGAAATATCTATGTGAAACCAATTGTGATCGCAGCGAAGATTTGGTGTATCAGGTGCGTTTTGTTCCTTCTGCTGAGGTTGATGGGAAGCAGGGGCAGCAAGTGAGTTTTTTGTTTGGCATGGCTCCGTACTACGTTATCCCTGCCTTAAAGCAAAATGTGGATTATCAGTGGGACTATCAAGCGTCGAAAAGACAAATTGAAATCACCAATACGGGGAACACCTTTATTAAGGTGGAGCTCAGTCAGTGTCACGAGCAACAGAGTGCGAAAGAGAAAGCACAGTGTCGTGTTGTCCATCATATTTTGGCGCAGCGTCATAAAGTTATCACGTTACCAGAAACTTTTGATGATGCCCCAGTGAGTGTCAGAGTTGCCAATCATGATCAATCTATTGAAAAAACTTTTAATTTGTAGCCTTTGCCTTATCGGTTGGTCTGCGCAGGCCTTGACATTGAGTGCGAAATTGACGGGGGAAGAGCTATTTTGGCAAAACGGAATGCGGGTCTCTGATTATTTGACCAGTACGAACTGGCAAGTCATGGGACGGTTAGCGCCAACAATGGAGTGGTCACCAGGGACGTTCATGTCGACCAGTGTGGGTTCAGGAACCGGTGAGGTGTTGCTCAAAGATGCTTTGGGCAATGAAGTTCCCGTGCAACTTGAGGTCAGCGGCATGCAGTACGGGTTAGGTGCGGCGGCCGATAAGTTTTCTCCACAGAATAACAGTACCCGAGGTAGCAGAATCGACACCTGTTCAGAGTCTCAATTAGGGCCTGCAGTGGCTTATGCTATTGGGAGTGATTGCCAAGCGGGGCGCACCTATCAATCGACGGTGCCTTTTACTCCCTTTCAATTCGCTCGCCCGCTCATCACATTGAATGATGAAGCCTTAACCAAAGCCTTTACGGACGCGAAGGTGCCCCAAGGCACCTATAGTGGTCACGTTATGGTGGCGCCTTTTTATATGTATCGTAGCCAAGGTGGGGCTTGGACTTATCGTCAATTTGGATCAGTGCCCGTGACGCTGCAGATACATTACATTCCCGCATTGTTAAGCAACGTCAAAATCATTGGCAGTGGCGAGATGAAGCCTCATTACGACACAATTAATCATTCTGTATCGGGCAAAGCACGGTTTGAGGTGATAGCTCAAGGATCGGGGCTCACCTCAGGACTGAAACTGACTTTTGAGGACGATGGTGATGGCGCTTTTGAGTTAAAGCACAGCGATACGTTACTCAACAACAGTGTCATTCCATACAGTCTGCGCTGCAAAAAATGCGATACACCTGACATCATCACTGACGGTGTGCTTAACGTGTCTAGTGATGGAACCATCGTATCTGGTGGGTCTGAAAGGGGCTTGGTCTTTCAGTTGGTTGCGAGCTTTGAAGCTCAGGTCGATGACGTTGAGACGGGGCTCTATTCTGACAAAGTGGTGGTGATGTTTGAGGAAAACCTATGAGAATGCGAGGTTTATTGGTTTTGGTGTTAATGTCGATGGCACAAGCAACATGGCGCGTTGAGTCCAAATTATGGTCGCTCATTGGCTGTCGTGTCGATGTTACGATAAGAG
>NZ_JAHGAH010000969.1:0-757 GCF_030248475.1 Vibrio sp. D173a | reverse complement strand
TTGTTAGACGAGCCCTTCTCTGCGCTGGATCCTTTGTTGCGAGAAGAGATGTTAGCCTTGGTGAAGCAGCTCGCGGCTGAGCGCAATATTACAGTGATCATGGTGACTCACCATTTGGGAGATGCTCGCAGTCTTGCTAATAAATTTGCCTTTGTGGCTAAAGGACAGGTGTTGGTAGCGGATGCGATATATGCGCTGACTGCGCAGCATTCACAGCCTGAATTAGCCGCCTTTGTCCGAGCCGGTGAGTAACCCCTAGTTCCAAAATACGGGTCCTAAAATGCGGTTCGGTAATAAATACGCAGATATCAAAAAGGCCTAGCAGAAGCTAGGCCTTTTTGATCGCGTGATGAGTCTTATAGCTCGTCTTGCTTAAGTTCCTTAAGAACTTGGAAGATCTCGCGGTACGCTTTCGCTGGCTTACCTGCTTTTTTCTCTTTGTTTGCTTGACGCGCCAATTGACGTAGACGCTGACGGTCTGTTTCAGGGTGCGCTTCAACAACTTCAGAGATAGCCGCATCACCGTCTTCAACAATACGGTCGCGCAATTGCTCAAGCTTGTGCAGCTCGGCTGTTGCTTGAGAGTGTTTGTTGCGAACCTTATCTAGAGCCGCTTGAATTGGCTCTGGATCTTCATTACGCATCACTTTACCGATGTATTGCAGTTGACGACGTTTCGCTTCATTTTTAAAGCGTTGTGCATCTTTAATCGCTTCCGCCAAATCTTCAGACAGAGGAAATTTCTCTAGTACAGAAG
>NZ_JAHGAH010000968.1:0-767 GCF_030248475.1 Vibrio sp. D173a | reverse complement strand
ACCACTTGTTGAACAACAAGAGACTTCCACTTTTGGTTCTTCTTTCGTACCACAGCATGATGTTTCTTTTGCCATTACCGGTGCAGGCTCTCCACATGAAGATGTTGCACAAGATGACTCTTTCTTCTCAGCTTTCGGTGCTGAGTCGCCACAGCTAGTACCACAACTTGTTGCACCCGCTGATTCATACGCCTCTGGTTTTACGTAGCGTTCAAAGCCAAGTTTTTCAAGAACGTAACCGGCTACAACAGAGACTGTCATCGCGATTACAAAGTAGAACATCGCCACTTTCCAACCGAAAGTCACAACAAACAGGCCAATGATCACAGGGTTAAGCAGTGGGCTACCGAATAGGAACACCATCATAGGGCCAAAACCCGCTCGCGCTCTTAGCAAACCTTTGAGGAAAGGAATGGTTGAGCAAGAACAGAATGGTGTGATTGCGCCAAGCAGTGCCGCGACAACATAACCTTTACCCTTACGTGAGCTTAGAATCGACTGAATCTTTTCTGGTGTCAGAAATTCCTGCAGCACGCCAACAATGTAGCTAATCGCTAAGAAAAGGATGATCAGTTCGGTTGCTAAGAAAGCAAACATGTCTAAGGCTTCTTTCGCCATGGTGAGTATTTCGTTGTTCATAATTAACTCCAGATTGAGCACAGACAGTTCAAAGTTTTCTGAATTCTCTAAACTGCATCATTTCGAATATTCTCGAATTATAGAAATATAAATTTAATGATCAAGCAATATTTCGAAAAAAATCGAAA
>NZ_JAHGAH010000967.1:0-683 GCF_030248475.1 Vibrio sp. D173a | reverse complement strand
CAATTACTGCTTTTCTAAACATAATGTCCCTGTATTTATAGCTATATCGTTTCTTTAATAACGATGTATTTTTATTAATTAGCTCTTTGGCTAGAACTGGTAATTAACCACTGCGTAATAGGTCATCTTTTTTAAGTCGACAAAATCATTAATTGGGTTTTGCCCTCTATCTGGATTGTAATAATCCACACTATTTGTCATACCAACTGACATCGAAATACTCTCTGTCATTTGATAGCCAATTTCTTCTCCATGTAAAATGGTTGGATGTAAAGAGTTACCCAAATAATTCCAGGACTGCCTTGGCATTAAGAAAATATTTAAATAAAAGTCGTCTGCAAATGCATAGTCCACGGTAAATTGGTTACTCAATCGGTACTCAATCAGTTGATTCCCACCAGCAGTTTTATATTCATGAAAGTTCTTTCTTAGCAGTACCGTATTACTTAGCGTTAGACCTTCTAACACCTCATCAAATGCCGCACTCCAACGAAGTTTCATTCCAAACTGCAGGTCCTCTCTTTCAGAAGTGTCTGAAAGAGAGGACCTGCAGTTTGGAACACGTGTGAAACTTCGTTGGAGTGCGGCATTTGATGAGGTGTTAGATGGTCTAACGCTGAGCAATACGCTGCTACTAAGAAAGAACTTTCATGAATATAAAACCGCTGGTGGGCATCAACTGA
>NZ_JAHGAH010000966.1:0-1029 GCF_030248475.1 Vibrio sp. D173a | reverse complement strand
CATTGTCTTCTTCCTGCTACTGACGATTGCTGCGCTTACATCGGCTATCTCGATGTTGGAAGCACCAGTATCTCTAGTGAGTGAGCGTTTTAATACACCACGTACGCTGACCAGCTGGGTCATCGGTGGCCTGATTGCACTGTTCAGCGTGATCATCGTTTATAACTTTGCTGCTATGTTTGGTCTGGTTGCAATGATCGCCACTCAATACCTACAACCTATCGCTGCGCTAATGTTCTGCTTGTTTGGTGGCTGGGTTTGGAGCCGTGCTTCGAAAGTAAAAGAGCTAGAGCAGGGCTGTCCTGATTTCCAATTAGGTTGGTTCGGTAAGGTTTGGCCTGCATATGTGAAGTTTGTGTGTCCGATTCTGGTGATTACGGTTATCTGGGCTTCTTTCGGCTAACTGCACGTCTCGATTTAGATTCTTACTTAGTCTTAGCTTGTTAGCTTAGATCCAAACACAACAAAGCCGCTCCTTGATAGCGGCTTTGTTATATTCGGAGCAAGACGATAGTGATCAGAGCCCAATGATTTAATTAATAAAAAAGGCGCACAACCGGAGGTTATACGCCTTTGAAAACTTTGGAGGTTAAGTAGGAATTACTTAATTTCCATACCTTGTGCTTGTAGATCCCCGTGATAAGAAGAACGTACGAACGGACCACACGCAGCGTGGGTGAAGCCAAGTTCAAGTGCGATCTCTTTCAGTTCATCAAACTCAGAAGGCGGCACGTAGCGTTCAACTGGCAAGTGGTGACGGCTAGGCGCTAGGTATTGACCCAGAGTCAGCATAGTCACGCCATGTTCACGTAGGTCTTTTAGTACCTGAACGATCTCTTCTTTGGTTTCACCAAGACCCATCATGACGCCCGATTTTGTTGGAACGTCTGGGTGCTGTTCTTTGAATTTCTTAAGAAGGTTCAAAGACCATTTGTAGTTCGCACCTGGGCGCGCTTTACGGTAAAGACGCGGTGCTGTCTCTAGGTTGTGGTTGAATACATCTGGCGGATTGTCTTTCAATAGATCAAG
>NZ_JAHGAH010000965.1:0-1556 GCF_030248475.1 Vibrio sp. D173a | reverse complement strand
GCCAACACCGTTCCAGGTACCGCATAGCCCATCGAGGAGAGACGCATATACGCCAGATTTATTCTGTTCGGATTGACGCGTTGGTTAAAGTTGACGGTCAAGGCAACCACAATACCAATCAAAGCTGCCGTAACGGATACATATAGGCTGTTCATCGCGTATTCACGGAACTCTGCCGTCCAACTCTGAGCAAAATACTTGTAAGCGTAGATAATCAATTGCCCCAGCGGGAACAAGAAAGCGACACACACCAAGCCCCAACACCAGAACAGTGCTAACCACTTTTTCCAACCCACAAGTTGGTAACGAAAATCTTCACGACTGCTGAATTGGTTTTGAAAGAGTTTCTGCTTACGGCGACTGTAACGCTCAGAGCTCAGTAGCAAGACCACAATCACCAACATGATGGCTGAAATCTTAGCTGCCGCAGTTAAGCTTGAGTAACCTAACCAAGTATCGTAAACCGCAGTCGTCAGAGTATTGACCGCAAGATAGCTTACCGTGCCGAAATCACCGACGGTCTCCATTGCAACGAGTGAAAGCCCAACAGCAATAGAAGGACGCACCAATGGCAGTGAGATACGACGAAAACTCTCCCAAGGAGAGCATTTCAGCAATCGCGCAGACTGCAACAAAGAGACGTTTTGCTCCATAAACGCGGCACGACATAGCAGGTAAACATAAGGGTATAGAACCAAGGAGAGCACAATGATTGCGCCGCTTAAGGTTCGAATGTCTGGGAACCAGTATTCGCCCGGCCCCCACCCTGTAATATCACGCAGCAAAATCTGTACTGGACCCGCAAAATCGAACCAATCGGTAAAGATATAACCAACGATGTAACCCGGCATCGCCAGCGGCAGCACTAATGCCCATTGAAGACGGAAGGTATACCAAACACCAAAGACAAGCACATGGTACCGAACACCAGCACCACCGTATTGTAGGCATAGGTCGGCATCACCGTAGACATTAGATGAGAGAACAACTCATCTGTTTCGCCAACAGCGGTTGTGAATATAGCTAAGATCGGAAAAACCAGCAGTACAGCGATCGCTCCACTACTGGCGTTCCATATATAATTCTTTTGTTTCATCGCTTAATTACAACGGAGAGGGATAACTCGAAAATGCGTTTGAAAATACATCTCATATCCTTTTAAAAACTAAGGCTAGTTATACCGATATCGCACTGTGACTGCAAGGCGCGAAGCTCGGAACTCGGTAGTTCTGGGCGTTGCTTTGTATCAAAAAGTGACTTGCTTAAAAACAAAACAACCCCAAGTCCTTAAAGTAGGAACTTGAGGTTGTTAATCAATCTAGGCCGAAGCCTACATTAATGAAATTAAAGGTCGAATTTAACTTCGTCTAGAAGTTTGATTGCCGCTTCGTGGTGGTTAGCAATCTCGTCTAGAGAAATTGTATCTGCTTTGAACTCACCCCAAGATGCTACAAGCTCAGATGGCTTAACGTCAGCTTTTACTGGGTATTCGTAGTTCACTTCAGCGTACATACCTTGTGCAGTGTTACCTGCTAGAAATTCCATTAGCTTAACAG
>NZ_JAHGAH010000964.1:0-928 GCF_030248475.1 Vibrio sp. D173a | reverse complement strand
TTTTGGATTAAGCTTTAGCTTTGAATAGGAGTAAACAGATGCTAAAGCGAAGCCGTATTCTCGTCGTAGAGGACAACATAGAACTGCAAGGTATTATTGCTGATTTTCTTGAAGTGAAAGATGCGGTGGCTGATTTTGCTTCTGATGGAGAGCAGGGCTTTGAGCTGGCTCTGAATCATGACTTCGACGCCATTATTCTGGATGTGATGCTGCCAAAGCTCGATGGTATGCAGGTCGCTACCAAGCTTCGCCAAAATGGTGTGAGTACACCCATCCTGATGCTAACAGCCCTAAATGGACAACAAGATCTACTGAGCAGCTTTGATTCTGGTGCGGATGATTTTGTGAGTAAGCCTTTTCAGTTTCCTGAGCTAGAAGCGAGGCTTTGTGCCTTGATTAAACGCAATAGAGGCTTAGTCGCTCAAAAGACCTTGAGTTTTGCTGGTGTGACGATTGATGAAAAAGCTCATACTGCATCGCGACAAGGGCAGCTACTCTCCCTAACTCCAATCATGTTTCAGATCCTACGAGAGTTGGTTAAAGCTCAAGGTGATGTGGTAACGCGTGAGGCCTTAATCCATCTGCTTTGGGGAGATGATATCCCTGATAAAGATGTGCTTCGCAGCCACATTTATCTTCTTCGTAACGTGTTAGATAAACCGTTTGAAACACCGATACTCAAGACGATACCTAAGCACGGTTTTCAGCTGCTGTTGCCTAGTACTCATTCTCATGCTGTAGATAGTGAGTACTAGAATGAAGATTCGAACTAGGCTTGGAAATTCAATCGAAGATGTCAGGATCCGAGCAATGCGCACATTCGCGCTGATCGCTTTTGTCTCTTCGTTTGCGGTGTTTTTGGTGTTTTCGCTCTGATTAGTATGGCAGGAAGAGGCGCAAATTGAGCGCCACCTTAGATCGTTCAAAG
>NZ_JAHGAH010000963.1:0-546 GCF_030248475.1 Vibrio sp. D173a | reverse complement strand
TCACACACCCAAACGTTATCGACCAAAAAATCGATAACCTTGACTTGATCTTGTGCCATGACAGCAGAGGATGCGAGACCAAAACTTAAGCCTAAAACTAACGTTGATAACGATTTCATAAATGTTCCTTATTTACTGAATGTTTTCTGTTTATTGTGTGTTTCTTAATTTATGTTTTGTGGTTTTTGCGAATAGACAGACCCTCTCTTTGTAAGATTGGAGTTTTGGTCTGAAAGCTTCAAAAATGAAGAAGAAAAAGATGGGTAAATCAATGAATATAATCAGGATTAACCCATACCAATTAGGTGCACCAACATTGAGGACAAAGTGGGATATCGCGACGGAAAGGGCGATTACCGCGATGATAATCAGCATGGGAACAAAAGCGCCCCACAGTTTTTGTCGCTCGTCGAAATGTTGCGTCTCTTGCTGATCCAAAAAGTTGAAGCGAAACCAAATCACAAGGAATAGCACGATGGTTTGTACTGAGATTTCGACCATGTCAGCGATACTCAGATTGAATAGGCCAGCATCGTCGGGAGAGCG
>NZ_JAHGAH010000962.1:0-847 GCF_030248475.1 Vibrio sp. D173a | reverse complement strand
GTGCAGAGTGTATTCAATGTTTTCGTTTGTAAGCAGCTCAGCATACTCATCACGAGTGTGGTGCTGACGGTTAACACGCAGCCACATTGGTGCCTTGCTGTTGTTCGCTTCAACAAGTTGCTCCCATTGATCTGGGTAGCTCTCTTGTAGCATCTTTAGGATCCAGCTTGGGTGCCCGTATTTGCCAGCGTTGTGACTGACTGCAGCCTCATCCAGAGCTTCTTGATCGCGTAGATAGTTGCGTAGTACAGCGTTGATCAAGCCACTTAGGTTCTGCCCACGCAGAGTTTTGGTCGCTTCTACTGTTTCACCTACCGCTGCGTGCGAAGGAATACGCATGAAGCTCAATTGGTAAATACCAACCAGAATTAGGTGGTGGAAAACACGTTTCTTGCCTTTTAATGGATTGTCCATTAATTGGTTGGCGATAGATTCTAGGCGAGGTAAGTAGCGCAGAGCGCCATAACAGATCTCTTGCAGTAGTGCATGGTCACGTGGGCGGATTGTTTTTTGAGCCGCAGGTAACGCGTGTGAAAGAGAGTGGCCTTTATCGACAACTTGGAATAGGACATTGGCAGCAGCAGCGCGAACATTCATGGAGAGTACCGACTATTTTATTGAATACATGAGGGCATCTCTGCCCTCGTAAAGGTTATAGACTGCATTGAGTGCAGTCTTGCAAGGGCTAGACGAGCTGTGTGCCCACTTCAAACCAGCTTGCGCGAGAGTTCAAGATATCTTGAACTGACATCGCTTTCTTGCCCGGTACTTGTAGCTGTTCAAGAACAAGTACGCCTTGCCCTGTTGCTACATAGATACCAGTTTTATCCGCTTGTAGAATCGTACC
>NZ_JAHGAH010000961.1:0-1664 GCF_030248475.1 Vibrio sp. D173a | reverse complement strand
TGATTACGTTTATAAGCGCATTAAACAAGACCTGCATTTAGCCTCCATATCTGGTGGTACGGATATTTGTGGCTGTTTTGTGTTGGGGAATCCTATCTCGCCAGTATATCGCGGTGAGTGCCAACAGGCAGGGCTTGGCGTCGACATCAAGGTGTTCAATTCGTCGGGTCACAAGGTCAATCACGAACGTGGTGAACTGGTGTGTACGAACTCCCTCCCAAACTTCCCAGTAAGCTTCTGGAATGACACCGGAGAGCGCTATCACAGCACGTATTGGGATAAGTTCGAAGATGTATGGCATCACGGTGATGAGGTCGCACAGAGCGTGCATGGCGGTTATCTGTTCTACGGGCGAGGCGACACTACACTCAACCCTGGAGGTGTGCGTATTGGGACTGCCGAGATCTACCAGCAAGTGAACACCATTGACGGCATCATCGATTCCATCGCCGTGGGTAAAGATGTCGACCGCAATGAGCAGATTTGGCTGTTCGTTCAGTTGCAGCAAGGCGTGAATCTAAATGAGACATTACTGGCAACCATCAAGGATAAGCTCAAGTCATCTTGCTCACCAAGGCATGTGCCAAGCCAAATTTTTGCTATCAGCGACGTACCAAAAACACGCTCAGGAAAACTGGTGGAGTTGGCGGTGAAACAGGTGGTAAATGGCAAATCCGTTGAGAACATCGGTGCGATAGCCAATGCAGATGTGCTCCATGAGATCAAGCGTGTGATTTCGCTGTAGCACTCTTATCTCACAAGCTCTCAATTAGAAGAGGGTAACTTCCAACGAAAAGCCCTCTACGATATTCATTCGTGGAGGGCTTTTTGATCTTAGCAACCGTTAGATCTTAACCTGAATTATACGTTAGCATCCGCCTGATTCTCTGGCATAGCATCAATGAACGCGGGCAACTGGTTACACGCTTCAACAATCGAGTTAATGAGCGGATACGGCGACATATCAACGCCAAAGCGTAAGGCATTGTAGACTTGCGGCACCAAGCAGATATCGACGATACAGGGTGAATCTGTGAAGCTATATACCGAGTCGCCGTGCGCTTTTCTGTGCTTCGCTAGCTTCTCTTCTAAAGCATGGAAACCTTGGCTCATCCAATGATGAAGCCAATCCTTTTTCGCCTCTTGTTCGCACGACAATTCTCGCTCCAAATACTGCAGCACACGCAGATTGTTCAGAGGGTGAATTTCCATCGCAATATCCTGAGCCATCGCCAACGCTTGATAGCGCAGCGGTGTTTGATCAGGAATCAACAGGGTGTCTGGGCTGCTCTCACACAAATAGCTTTCGTCCAAGTATTGCAAGATCGTCAGCGACTGATTGAGTTTAAAGTCACCATCCACCAGCACTGGCACTAGTTCACTGGCATTGAGCTCACGATATTGCGGATCATGCTGCTCGCCGCCATTACGGACCAAATGCACCGATTTCGACTCATAGCTAAGCTGCTTGAGGTTCAATCCAATACGCACTCGATAGGCTGCCGAAGAGCGCCAATAACCATAGAGTGTGATCTTATTGTTCATAAAGAGCCCTCGTTCATATCGTGCCTCTCGATAGCTTATTTATGACTGTCGGTATTGACTCACTTTCTGATCAATCGCGCCAAAGATCGAGTCACCCGCAGCATCGAACATCTCTAGAC
>NZ_JAHGAH010000960.1:0-627 GCF_030248475.1 Vibrio sp. D173a | reverse complement strand
GAATTAAACACCAAAATGACCGAAGCTTCCGCTTGTGTAAATGCTTCATCCCTTGTCATTCCGGTTGTAATCGAATACTCGGTCAATTCTGCAGAGAAGTGCTGTATTTCACGAGCTACCGCTGTACGAAACTCAAACGAGGTTCCGGAGCGTTCGCGTAATAACAGTCTGAATACGTTCGGGCTGCTTTCGATGAACTCCATAAAGGTTTCAACCGAGGTACGGATTACACTGCCTTCTTTAACGATTCGTTGCCTTGCCTGACGCATCAACTGACGCAGCAGCAAGCCCCCTTCATCAACCATGGTTAAACCGAGTTCATCCATGTCTTTAAAGTGGCGATAGAAAGAAGTTGGTGCAATGCCGGCTTCGCGAGCAACCTCTCTTAAGCTCAGATTAGAAAAACTACGATCAGCACTCAGCTGACTAAACGCAGCATCGATTAAGCTTCGACGAGTTTTTTCTTTTTGCTGTGCGCGAATTCCCATTGGTTTCATACTTTATCAATTTCTTCTTTTACAGCCTAAACAGGCATGCCTAATACTCAGGTAAATATAACGCGAATCGCTCTATTTTATAAGGCATTCTCGTTATCTATGACTTCAGACCCCCCTCTTTGTTCACGTA
>NZ_JAHGAH010000096.1:0-6299 GCF_030248475.1 Vibrio sp. D173a | reverse complement strand
AAAGGAAACGGGACTTCAAGGAGGCAATAGACCAATTTTTTGCAGTGACTCTTCCAGAGATCGCAGGCTCTTTGGCATCTCGAATTAATGATAATTTTCAGATTCTCAAGCCTGCATCTTCAAGTTGATTCGGTATAAACCAGATATTTGTGGCTTCTTTCAATGAATGAACCCCAGCTATCTGGTTTCTTGATTGGTGAGATTGTATGAAAGCAAGAGTAGAAATAGACCCCAAAGGACGTAAGAATGTTATCAATGCCTGCTCTGAGCCTTGTGCGATAGAAAAAGGCATGCGGATCTTGGGTTCTAAGTGGAAAGGTTCCATCATCTACCACCTGAAAGACGGCCCAGTCAGATTTAATGATCTTACAAGAATGTTGGGCGGAGCCAGTAAGAAGATGGTTGACCAACGCCTAAAAGAGCTAGAAAGTGAAAATATGGTGGTACGTCGCGTGATCAATGACAAGCCACTAGCGGTGAGTTATGAGCTGACTGAGTTTGGCACAAGCGCTCTGACAATTCTTGATGAATTGAGGAAGTGGTCTGAAAGTAACAATGTTCAGATTAAATAATGTGCCGTTCAACAGTGTTGGCTACAACAATCACTGACAACCGAATTAAAAAAGGCAACCTGTTACGAGGTTGCCTTTTTAATTCTTACCTTTGAAGGCTTGAGGCTTAGTAGTCTAGCGTTCCTCGGATTGGGTAATGGTTATTTGGATCACGAATCCAGGCTAGACCGCGAGTTAATGCGCCAAGCTCTGGCCTTACAAATGGGTTGTTTGATAGGTCAACGACATGGACATTGCCGTGCTCATTGACGACAAATAGCCCCGGCTCTGCAAAGTTATGGTCCGTTTCTGCTTCTGAACGCGGTAGAGAAATATAAAGCCCTAACGTCTTCATTTGTTGCTCACTTAGACCATAAGCAATAGGGAAACTGATATCGAGCTTTTCTAGATGTTGTTCTAATTGTTGCTTTGAATCGCCAGAGACAGCCAAAATATCAACGCCTGCATCGCTGAAGGCCTGTTTGTAGGTCTCAATTTCATTAAGGTATTTGGTGCAAAGTGGACAATGCTTACCACGATAGATAAACACCGCTTGCCATGTTGCATCACCTTGAGGCTGACCTAGCGTAACTTTGGTCCCATCCAAGGTTGTTGCTTCTAATGTAGGGAAAGTGTCACCGGCTTTGAGCTTCTGTGAGTATGTCATCTCGACTCCTTGAATTGAGTTTACAAATAAGTAGATAAAAAGATAAACCACTAGGAAACCAGTTGTAAATGGTATACTTTTAGTAACCTAGCTATGGGCGTGAGAATGTCTACCTCGTCTGGATGAAAACGGCAAAGCATTATTCTGCATCCGCCTTAGCCATCAGTTCAGATAGGATTTGTTTATAACCTTCAACTGGGTGCGCCCCAGAAACGCCAGACTCACGGTTGAAGACGACCGTTGGCACACTTGAAACACCCATTTGCTGCCATTGTTTCTCTGCGTTACGTATCGCACTACGTTGCTCCGCATCATTTAGCCAGCGCATTCCTTCTTCAGGGTCAAGGCCTACAAAGATTAGCTCTTGCTTGAGAATCTCGCGGTCAGAGATGTCTTTCTGCTCACTGAAAAATGCGGTAAATAAACGCATTTTTAGTTCAGTCTGTTTGCCCAAACTCTTGGCGTAATCAAGCAGAAGGTGTGCGTCAAATGTGTTCACCATCTTCATGTCATCAAAGTAGTTAAACTTGAAGCCATGCTCCGCGCCAATGCTGGCGATACGAATACGCGCGTTTTTACTTTCCTCTACGCTACTGCCATATTTACGTACAACGTGCTGACGAAGGTTTTCTCCCTCAGCAGGCATATTCGGATTGAGCTCAAAAGGTTGCCATTCAATCTCGATGCGGTCTTCAATGCCAAGCTCTTTAATAGCGGCTTGTAAGTGGTTGTAACCAATAATGCACCAAGGGCAAACGACATCACTAATAATGTCGAGTTTAATCATATTACTCATGATGATTCCTTATTAGAAAGTACTGTAGGCGTTACGCAAACAGTACTTGAGTGGTGTTATTGCTGTTGGTTTAGATTAACGCTCGTTAGGATGCGTCCACGCATATTTTTGGAATGGCGCATCAGGTTCAGTATGTGCCAGTGCGTTAGTGAAGTTCGAGATAAGCTTTGCAGACAAACCCGTCAGTACTTCAAGTGCTTGACGCTTGGTGAAACCTGCATCTAGGAAGGCTTGTAGTCTTTCATCACCAATATGACCACGGTTATCAAGCAGCTCTTTAGTAAAATCATGCAACGCTTGTAACTTCACATCAGGAATTGGAGTACCTTCGCGCAGCGCTTCAATCACTTCATCTGGCATTTTGCCTGCTGTCATCATCCATGTATGACCCGGAACGCAGTAGTGACAGTTGCTCTCAAAGTTCGCTGTCATGAAGACCACCTGCTGCTCTAGCGGGCTGAATGTTGTGTTCTTGATAAACAGCCCGAAAACCGTGTTGTATGCTGCGTACGTCGCTGGTGCTTCAGCAAGAACTGCGTGCAGATTGGGTAGCATGCCAAAGCCTTTAAGAGACTGTTCTACCAGAGCTTTAGACTCTTCAGGTGCGGTTTCGGCGTTGTAACAAGTAAATTCAGTGCTCATGGTTATCTCCTTAGAAGTTAGCGTCTAGGTGCGCTTCACAGCGAGCAAAGTCGTTCTCAATGTCTGCGTTTTTCATAACGTCGTAGCAAGCAAAGGTTGGCAGTGCAGACATGCCAAAGAAGCGGAAGTTTGCGTGCATGTGGAACATCAAGTCATCAACACTACGACCTTGGAATAGGTATTCGCTATCATCATTGAATGACTCTTCTGGTGCATTGAATGTGAAAGAAAGCATGTATTTCGTATTTGTACGAGTCCCGCCTGTTCCATAATTTTTCTTTGGTTCTTCTGGCGTTCTGCCATCAAAGGCACATAGCGCACCACCCATCCCCACAGTGAATACTTCATCCATGTATTTCTTGAAAGACCATGGGATGGTCATACAGTTGACAGGAGACTGAAGGATTACGCGGTCTGCTCATTCAAAGTGCGCCAGTTGCTCATCAACTACGATGTCATCTTGCATTGTAACTACACAAACTTCGTGGCCCTTTGACTCTAACTGGGTGCGAGCTTTCTCAACTAAAGCCGCATTTAGTTTGCCTTCAGAAAATGGAGATGGTTCGTGTGCGTTAATGATTAGAACGTTACTCATGTTAACCCTTCAATATTTGGATGTTTACAGAGCGAATAATGATTTCGATGTCTTGCGGTTTATTATGGTTGCCTAGAATCAGACTGCAACTAGTTAACTTTTAGTGACCACTATAATTTTCAGTAAAATTGACAGTAAGCTGATGTTTAATTGGCACTTTATTTTTTGTTAAGAGTTAAGAGTTAAGAGTTAAGAGTTAAGGGCAGGCATAGATAAGCAGAAATAGGTTACCAAAAGGATACTGCTTGAAATATCGCAGGAGGTTACAATAATAAACCACATAAACAGAATCGAGTACTAACCGATAGAGGACATAACTGTATGGATTTATCCCAAAAACACCCATTGTGGCGTAAACCAAAACATCATCTTGATGCAGATAGCAGCAATGATCATGTGCATTGGATTGAGCTTTTTTACGATTTAGCCCATGTGGTATCTATTTTTGTTCTTGGGAACTTCTTAAGTCATCATCTTGGCTTTGGTGGTTTTGCCATTTTTGCTGCACTGTTTACCGTGATCTGGGTTGCCTGGTTTGACTTAAGCCTTTTTAACTCCATTTATGTCAGCACCGATGTCCAGCACCGTTACATTATGGCGGCGCAGATTATCACCATTATGATCATGTCATCAGCGATAGTGCATATTGATGGTGCTGGTTGGGCTTACTTTGCTATAGGTTACGCGATAAACCGAGCGATTATGTCACTGCTCTATTTCAGGGCTAAAACGGTCGAAGATAGTGAGATTTGTCTACCAAGTCGCATGTCACGAAACTTTGCTATTGCCTCAGTCATCTTCTTTATTAGTGCGTTTCTCCCTGCGCCATATAGCTACATGGTCTTTGCTGCCGGGATGGTGGTTTTAGCTGCGTTGTATGTCGCGCCAAAAGTTGGCGTACTTTACAGCAAGCGATTCTTACCGCGCTTTGGACATATGGCGGAACGTTTTGTACTGCTACTACTTATCGTTGCTGGCGAGGGCTTTTTTAAGCTTGTCATTACTCTTGCAGAAAAGGGCATCGATGATGTGGTTGGCGATGTGTTTGTTAATTACGCATTTGGTGGTCTCTCTATTTTCGTCTTATGTTGGATCTATTTTGACTTTGTTGGTAATGGCAAGCCGCGTGATAATGAGCCGAAAACATTCATCAAGTGGACGGTCGCTCACCTGTTCTTGATGCTTTCTGCTGTCATGATAGGTGTTGCACTGTCAGCGGAAGTGAAGATTAGCTTTATGGATCAATACCCATTCAAATATGCGTTGATTGGTTGTTTAGGCTTGGCGACATACCTGTATTGCTTGCTTCAGATTCAAAACGTGATTGAACTTCGCACGGCCCATCGTTTTGCTACTGCTAAAGTTCGTTATATTGGTATTGCGCTGTGCTTTGTGACGCTTGCTATTGTGTCGTTTGTTCCTTCAATTGTAGCCAATGTCGTATGGGGAGCAGCATTGTTCTCTCAGATCCTCATTCCTGTGAGAACTGCATTTAAAACCCTGACTGAAGAAGCTGAGCAATAGCTCGATTAAGCCCTTTTGTTTGAACCGCAGGGCAGTCTACTTTGCGGTTCACTGGATTGCCATTATGTATCGACCAAAAGTACCGGAACAAATCACAAGCTTTCAATTGGCAGTCTTAATACTGTCTTTGTATGTTGTGGTCTCATTAACCGTTGAACTTATCTTTAAGTTACCGCCTGAAATTCTTCAGATATTGATTTACGTAGATACCTTTATCTGCATGATCTTCTTTATCGATTTTGTGCAGCAGTATCGTGCTGCGCCATCAAAGCTTGAATACATGAAATGGGGCTGGCTTGACCTTATCTCTTGTATTCCGTTAATGGAGATGAACCAGTTTGCTCGTTTGATTCGTGTGTTTCGCCTAATCCGTGCAATCAAATCTATCTCTATGATTTCTCATGCAATCAATGAGAACAAAGCGTCGACGTCACTGCATTTTATGGTGGTCACTTCATTGATGATGATGGTGTTTGGTTCGATTTATATTCTCTATCTTGAGAAGGACATGCCGGGTGCCAATATTCATACCGCTGGTGATGCGTTTTGGTGGACATTCGTCACCATCACAACGGTTGGATACGGTGACTTTTTCCCTGTGACTCTAGAAGGGCGCATTGTTGCCATTGTTTTAATCACGACTGGCGTTGGTATGTTTGGTAGCTTTACCGCGGTTCTCGCCTCGTGGATCATGGACACTTCTAACGAGCGTAAGATGGAGGTTCAGATCTTAGAAGAGGTGCATGAGCTCAAAGCAGAGGTTCGGGAATTGAAATCAATACTAAAAAAGCAAACTGAAAGAAATGAGTAGTCTGCTATCCCGCGGCTAGACTTACCATACTTGTAGTTATTCATGAGTTTTTTCGTAACTCATTTTTGTCCGTGCGACCTGAAGTCGTATGAAGCGTTGTTCACCACGATAAGAGTGAACCATCTGTATCACCAGATGACCCTAAGCAGAACCAGAAGCTGACCAACTAGGTCTAGGACGGCTTGAACTTGAACCACTTGAGCTGTTGCTACCTCCTCCATACGAAGAGTACGAGGGCGATTGGTACGAAGAATATGAACGGTAACTACCACGACTACTGCATGCTGGACAATCAGCTCTAGCACTTGCTGTTCTGTGACCATTTACTGGTGCTGTACCTCTTGCCATTTAACGATTTCCTAAATATGAATTCAATCCTATGATAAACGATTGAATACAAGTTGAATAAATGTTTATTCAATAATTTCAATTGGTTATGATAGAATTTTGACTGTTAGACTTCGATGTGGCAGTTAATTTCTTTACTGTCGCAATCGTTGAGCGACTACATCCCAAGAGTTCTTGTACCTGCGACCAACTCTTACCTTCTGCAAGTAAGAGTTGAATATTTTCTCTTAGCCTTAAGTCAGGCTTTCGACCCTGGTATTTTCCTAATGCTTTGGCTTTTTCTATCCCTTGGGCTTGGCGTTTTCGTCGAGTCTCATAGTCGTCTCTGGCCATCGCTGCGGCTAACCCCCTCTGGCAGGATAGTT
>NZ_JAHGAH010000959.1:0-581 GCF_030248475.1 Vibrio sp. D173a | reverse complement strand
ACTTACTGACGTTTGAGACACCATTAATGAAAGCGACATGACAGGTTTCATCAATAATGCTTGAAACCTTAACGGGTAAGGTTCGAATAGAATGTTTCTTCGCTATAACTTGAAGAGCATTTTCAATTTCACGATTATCTTGAATACAGAATTTCAGCGAGTTGAAGTTCTTTTCATTATCCCATCGAATGAAATTGGCGATTCTGTAAATATAAACCGCTTTAATCTCATGTGACTTATAACTAATAGCGTTTGCTTGGTTCACGCTCCCAATACTAAAAATAGCCATGACTAACAGCAGTCCTGATCTAATATAGCTAGAATTCATGAGATAACCTCACAAACACAGATTGCTGATTCACGACTTTTTTACTGGTCATTTCTGCTCTATATCCATGGTGTTTGCCTATATTTTCCGCTATCAATTCCACTAATGGGTAACGCTGCGACATTTGCCATGCTAAACGAGCATCGAAGGTCAATGAGTGGTCGTAAGATGTCCAATGATATTTGGTCCCATTATCGGCTTGCCAATAATCTGGGTAATTCACATTGATGTATTTCGCCAAAATATCCAATTG
>NZ_JAHGAH010000958.1:0-1082 GCF_030248475.1 Vibrio sp. D173a | reverse complement strand
CGGCGGCCAGCGACAGCGAATAGGCATCGCTCGAGCAATAGCCCTAAAACCCAAGCTGCTTATTTGTGATGAGTCTGTGTCGGCACTAGACGTATCGGTTCAAGCTCAAATCATTAACTTATTGCTAGGGCTACAAAAGGAGATGAACCTCGCTATTATTTTTATCTCTCATGATTTGTCTGTAGTTAAACAGGTATCAGACGATGTGGCTGTGATGTATTTTGGAAAAATTGTGGAATACGGCTCTGCAATGGAGTTGTATAACAATCCGAAAAACGAATATACACAAAAGCTACTTTCAGCAATACCCATTACACACCCTAATAATAGAAAGCATAATAAGAAATCTTAGAATAAATACAAAACTGTACAAAATAATACAAAGAAAATTTGTAAATCAATTGTAAAGTAATTTGGCAACAAGGCTTTGTTGCTAAAAGGTCTATCAATATTTAGTGAAAATATTGAGGTATTCGTTCACCTCAAATTTGATGGGCTATTTAAATAAAGTTCATTAATTGAACTTACATTCATGGAAGTTAAAAGTATGCATAACACAATAAAGTGGAAGGTGAAGCCACTCGCAATATTGTTAAGCACGATGTTTACTTTTTCTGTTTATGCAGAAGAAGGAAATAGTGTAGGGAATATTAGTGAGTCAGCTGAATCAACACAAAATGAAAACGATGCATCTTGTATAACTTGTAATATCAGCGGGTCCGTTACATATATCTTCGGGTGGTTACCGAGCATTAGACGATGAAGTAGGAACATTTGCTACCGATTCTGTAATAGGGCTTAGTTACTCGAAACTATATGAATTTGGTGAAAGTGGAAAAATTAGTGCAAGTGGGCAATTTACAATCCCCACATCTGAAGCATCTCGTAATGACAAATTACAAACTGCATTTAGATTAGCTATTCCAGTTAGCTTCGAACATTGGGGGATAAGTTTTACTGTTAGTCCTCGAGTTAGAAAGAATTTCCACCAGTATGAGACCTACGGCGGTAAATCGTTAACAGAGTGGACCTACTCATTGTTTACCGGTGCTAGTTACAGTTGGGAAAAATTAACTATTGGT
>NZ_JAHGAH010000957.1:0-792 GCF_030248475.1 Vibrio sp. D173a | reverse complement strand
CTCGCCAAACTTCAGCCAATTGAGACTCACGACCTTCCTTGGGCAAACCGCACTTAATCTCACTATCAATGAACAAGGGGCCAAAGTGGTCACTTACGATGATCAAGTCTTTACTCACCGAAGCGCTTCTCTATTGGTACAACAATTAACAGGGTTAACGATCCCTGTGGATCACCTTCCTCAATGGTTATTAGGTAACCCACAAGATGCCGACACCTACTTATTGAATGCCAACAATACAGTAGAGGCTCTTTCTAAACAGATTGATGGCCGAGCATGGCAGCTTAATTTTGATCGCTACCGCGATGTAACCCGTACCCAAGCCTCTTCAGAGGGATCAACTTCCGAAGCAGTGCTGCCACTGCCGACACGACTCTCTTTCAAACAAGACTCAAACAAGATCAACATTGTGGTCTCTAAATGGACACTCGATAAATGATTGCGACCCAAACTCACTGGCCCTCACCGGCTAAATTGAACCTCTTTCTTTACATTACCGGTCGTCGTGACAATGGTTACCATGAACTACAGACCCTGTTTCAATTTGTCGACTTCGGTGATGAGCTCAGCATTACCGCTAATGATCGTTCAAATCTAATTACCATTACACCAGAGATTCCTGGTGTTGCTACCGAAGATAACCTGATTTGGAAGGCTGCGACGGCACTTCAACAGTACTCGAATACCCAATTTGGCGCTGATATCGACTTGAAAAAGGTACTACCCATGGGCGGTGGAATCGGTGGTGGTTCATCCAATGCGGCTACGGTTTTGGTAGCTCTGAACTTTTTG
>NZ_JAHGAH010000956.1:0-618 GCF_030248475.1 Vibrio sp. D173a | reverse complement strand
AATGTGCTCGATTATCGTGTCGCGACCCATAAGCCGTGAATCATTCCTGGGACCCAGAAGAAAATCGTAAGCACAATGTTGATTAGTAAGTCTTTACCAGCGCCGCGAGCAACGAACACGCCCAGTGGTGGTAGAAGAACACATAAAATGATGACGAGAAGTTTATTCATGATAATTCCTTTTTATTCAATGAAATTCCAAAAGCCGCATCTTACTTTTCGAGATATTGCGTGAATCAGCAAGATGCTATCGATTTATAACATGAGTGATGGTTAAAGTCGTATTTTGCTCACTTCTCAATATAATAGCTTAGTATCAAGTGTTTATTGCGAGTGAGTTCCTAAAAGTAATCGCATTTGTTAGCATTGTTAAAAATCTAATAACACTGGAGTCGTTATGTCAAAGTCCTCGGAAGCGCAAAGCCCTTATCTCTCTCAAGTGAATGTCTACCCGGTTAAATCGGTGGGTGGGATCTCGCTATCAAGTGCATGGGTCGAGAAACCAGGTCTGAGCTTTGACCGACGTTTTATGTTGGCACTGGCTGATGGGTCAATGGTAACGGCTCGCAAATACCCACAGATGGTTAAAGTGTCATCTAGTCTACAGCCGGATGGCCTG
>NZ_JAHGAH010000955.1:0-1748 GCF_030248475.1 Vibrio sp. D173a | reverse complement strand
TCGGCCTCTTCAACCATGGAGTCCTACAATTCACCTTATTTTGAAGCACCTTGAACAAGAGAATGTGAATGAATGTCCAAGATTCCTTGGGGTAAATCAAGATCAGGAAATCTTAAGTTTTGTCGTTGGCAACACTTATAATTATCCGTTGGTTGGTGCAATCGCTACAGTTGATGCTCTCATTTCTGCGGGTAAGTTATTACGTAAAATACATGACTCAACAGTGCCACTTTTGGAGCAAATTGATGTTAATTCCAACAAGTGGATGCTAGAGCCACGAAAACCTTTTGAGGTTATCTGTCATGGTGACTTTACTCCATACAATGTTGCTCTGTCAGAGAATACAGTTGTTGGTTTATTTGACTTTGATACTGCACCCCCTGCCCCAAGAATATGGGATCTAGCTTATTCAGTTTATTGCTGGTCTCCTTTCAAAACGGACAATAATGACAAGCTAGGCTCAATCACAGAACAAGTGGCTAGAGCTAAGTTGTTCTGTGATAGTTACGGTGCAAATGAGTCCGAAAGAAATCAATTAGCCGACGCAATGGTTCAGCGATTAGAAGCTTTAGTCTCGTTCATGCAAAGTGAGGCTGAAAATGGCAATGAATCCTTTGCTGAAAACATAGAGCAAGGTCATCTTCAATCTTACCTAAATGACATAGAATATATCATTGAAAATAAACAAAAAATTCAGCGCGCATTGTGCAACTAACAATTCACAAGTTATTCAGCACGCTTGGCCACTTTCACTCAACTCGGATCCAGAGTTTAGGGCACGAATTTAAAGCTGGGTGGTATAGCGTTATCGCCCGTTAGCTGCTTGGAGAAAATTTATGGTTCGAGATGCTCAAATCAAAGATTTAGATGTATTGGTTAGCCTTTTCATAGCCGAGAATGAGCACAACTCAGACTTAGCCCCAGATGTTGTTCGCAAAACTGAAGATGTTTTAAATGAGTCTGAGCTTCAAGACATTCTATCTGATGATAACCAGTTACTAGTTGTTAGCGAGCACGATGGGAAGGTAGTCGGTGCTCTATTAGGGAGCCTTACCACCGTTAAAGAACGTCGTTGGACTCAGTCACGAAGGTATGGATATATTGAAGAGTTAATTGTGTCTAGCGAAGCTCGAAAGTTAGGTGTAGCTACAGCGCTAGTTTCCTACTTTTCTGACTGGGCTAGTACTCTTGGCGCTAGTTCAGTTGACCTACATGTTTGGTCAAACAACACAGGAGCTATCGATTTTTATAGTCGCGTCGGATTTCAACCAAAACAGAATCTGCTCTCCAAAAGGCTACGCAGCTAACAAGTGCTTAAGACGGACTATGTGTTGACCAGCTCTAGTGGACACCTTCAATAGCTATTGGAGGTGTTTATACTAGATTATAAATCAGCTTTGGTGTTCTGGGCACAATGGTTTAAGTGCAGTGGCCTGCGTTGCTCACCACTTGATACAGCGTTAGTTGAATACAGGGAACCATCGAATGGAATTAAAGTGTCATTGCGGAAACGTTAGCTTGATGTTGAGTTCGCTTCCTAAAGAAATCGGAGACAAATCAGCATGAATGAGAAAACCGCTTTCTATTGTTGGGGGGACAAAGAAGAAGATTTTCACCGTTGTAACCCGGGTGGTTGTTTGACGCATTACATAACGACACAGAAATGTTCTGAAGATATCTTAGCGGTAAATATGAGAATGGCTGAAAACGAAGTGCTTTCCAGCATCCCAGTTAGGAAGATCAATGGT
>NZ_JAHGAH010000954.1:0-643 GCF_030248475.1 Vibrio sp. D173a | reverse complement strand
ACTCATGGAATTCGTTCTAACCTGTTTAATTCGTTAATTTTTATCGGTTTTACTGGTCTTTTAAGTGAATCCTTTCATCACTAATGAGCCAGTCTTCATCATGGGTCTAGTTTTCTCGGCAGAGCTAATTCTCTCCGGAAACCTAATCTTCGCCACGTACCTAGTCTTCACCGCGAACCTAGTCTTCACCACGAACCATGGTAAAAAAGTCCACCTTACTGGCTGCGACTTCTTGACGGCGTTGACTGTCACGCTCGTGTTTCATTGCCGCTAATGGCTCAATGACTTGCGTATTGATCGCTTCCGCCTGCTTTCCGTTCTGCATCACCGCATCAATTACAGCAGCCAGTTCTGCATGTGGCTTGTCACGGCCCTGTAGGTAGCTGTAACCCAACTCGCCGCTATTCAGCTTGATCACCGCGCGAGTGATGGTCACATCGCCCATATTGAACTGACGCCCTGTTGAGCCCATGCGAGCGCGTACCTGTGCCAAACCAATCTCGGGTTGTCGTACCATGGCGTATTCGGCGTTTAGCCCTAACTCGTCCCAATGCGCTTTTAACTCGGTGAACGAGCTCTGTGCGAGTACTGACATCCACTTTTGTCGCTCTTTTAAAGCTGTCATTTAGTGCTCCATTACAAT
>NZ_JAHGAH010000953.1:0-716 GCF_030248475.1 Vibrio sp. D173a | reverse complement strand
TGGACGAACCGTCAGTGAAATATGGAAGAAAATGGAGCAGCTAGATTCCCTCTCAGCCGTAGATATACAACTATAAATCTATAAGGTTAGAAATGAGTTATTTTGAAGCGTTTATTTTGGCGTTAGTGCAAGGCTTTACCGAATTTTTGCCTATCTCAAGTTCTGCACACTTGATCCTTCCTTCAGCGGTACTTGGCTGGGATGATCAAGGCTTGGCATTCGATGTTGCAGTACACGTAGGTACCTTGGCAGCGGTCGTGATCTACTTCCGCAAAGAGGTGGTCTCACTGCTGAATGCCTTTTTCGGATCTGTCTTTAAAGGCGATCGTAGCAAAGAAGCTAAACTGGCTTGGATGATCATCTTAGCGACCATTCCTGCGTGTGTGTTTGGCTTACTGATGAAAGACATCATCGAAATCTACTTGCGTAGCGCATGGGTGATTGCGACAACAACCATCGTATTTGGCTTGTTGTTGTGGTGGGTCGATAAGAACTCAGCACTACGTGATGATGAGTATCAAGCGGGTTGGAAAAAAGCCTTATTCATTGGTATTGCACAAGCGATGGCGATGATCCCGGGTACGTCTCGTTCAGGTGCAACCATCACTGCAGCGCTTTACCTTGGTTTTACTCGTGAAGCGGCTGCTCGTTTCTCGTTCCTGATGTCGATTCCAATCATTACATTGGCGGGTGGTTACCTAGGCCTTAAGCTAGTC
>NZ_JAHGAH010000952.1:0-724 GCF_030248475.1 Vibrio sp. D173a | reverse complement strand
CACCGCGGGTGACGCTGAACGCGGCCTAACAGCATGTATTGCTTGTCACGGTCCACGTGGTAACGGTACAGAGCTATCTGGTTTCCCTAAGATTTCTGGCCAGCATGCAGAATACATCAAGCTGCAACTTGAGAAGTTCCGCGATGGTAGCCGTAACTACGACATGAATGCGATGATGCGTGATGTAGCTAAAAAGCTGACACCTTATCGAAGTACGTTGGTGGTCTACACTAATTTGTCGGTTTCTCGCTCTTAGCCAGAGTGAAGAAATGTACGTTCGAGCAAGATTTAGGATGCGCCCTAGCCATGATTGGCTGGGGCGTTGTCTTTTCTATAGGGTATATTGATTGTTGGTGTGATCAGATTGGCATTATTTATGAGTGTTCATTTGCTGTACAAAAAGTGTGAAGCTGCGCTCTTGTCGTTTTTTGATAAATGAGTAAAGTAGGCGCCATCAGCTTGGAGCTGAAATCGATATGGATGATCGTCTAGTCTAACGGTATAGACAGAAACGGATCAGGCTAGGATAGCCCAGCGACAAGGTGTTAGAAACGGATAGCCAAAATTCATCAGGGTGATGAACAACAAACAAATTTGGCAGGGAAAGCACCAATAACAAATGGAGATTTGTGTACCAAGTTGAGTATGCAAACTTTGGCCAATATAGGCAGATTTAGGGAGCGATAGGTCTTCCTATCGCTTTTTTTATTGATTTGATGAAAAA
>NZ_JAHGAH010000951.1:0-471 GCF_030248475.1 Vibrio sp. D173a | reverse complement strand
ATAGACCTTCAAGGTCTGTCGCTTGTGCTGCATCGCTCTTCTCGCTTAGAGGCTTAACAACAGCAGCTGAAGTTAGAAGAACAAAACGTAGTTCGTCTTCTAGCTTGTTGATTTTCGCCGCTAGTGCATCGTCTGCGTACAGAGTCACTTCAGCTTGCAGTGCGCCACCGATAGTTTTCTCTTTACGAGCGTCTTCAAGAAGTTTGTTCACTGCGCCACGAACAGATTGGATTTCAGTCCAGAATTCGTTGCTTAGCTCTTCGCCTTCCGCTAGACCAAATAGACCTTCGAACCACTCACCTGTGAATACGAACTTGTCACGTTGACCTGGCATCTCGTTCCAGATTTCGTCTGCTGTGAACGACATGATAGGAGCCATCCAACGAACCAGAGCTTCTACGATGTAGTAAAGCGCAGTTTGACAGCTGCGTTGAGCGTGGCCGCCCTTCTTCGCTGTGTACTGACGGTCTT
>NZ_JAHGAH010000950.1:0-592 GCF_030248475.1 Vibrio sp. D173a | reverse complement strand
ATCGATGCGCTAGGCTCCACCCGCTCTTATAAAAAAGCGTGGCGCGACCAAGACATCATTGACCTAATCGAAGACCAGAAAGGGATTCATTTTGACCCTGAAATTGCGGATGTTGCGATTCAACACTTCGCCGAAATCATGGATATTCGTAAACAGTATCCAGATTCAGACTAACGAGCGCAGCCATTCGTATGCTAACAAAGAAATTAAACGCCCTCCTCGACCATCCAAGTATTGATCTTGGAGACATAGATACAATTGCGAAAGCAAGCCTGAGCCTACTTGGCTCGGGCCTTCATCTATCGGATACAAGCCTGTGGCTGACGACTGATAAAAACGACGTTAGCTGTGTCTATATCGAGTGTAATGAACAGACTGAAGTGAAAGAAAATCAGATAATTCCGTCAGAACACTTCCAACAATTTCTGGAACAGCTAAAAGATAAAAGTCACTTGGCTTATAGCCATCTCAACGCCGTAAACGGACAATGGCTGGGGCTTTCTGACCTTCACTACTTCCAATCTTGCTTAGTGCCAGTTCGACTAAACCAAGAGGTCATCGGCTTTTTACTGCTCAGGCAGGCACCCCATCG
>NZ_JAHGAH010000095.1:0-37866 GCF_030248475.1 Vibrio sp. D173a | reverse complement strand
GTGATAGGAGTTAGCTCAAAAGAGCGGTTTTTTTTCATCTCAAACCTGCCTTACGTAACCGTTTAAATAGAAACTAATGGCATATTTTTTCTCAAGTGATATAAGAGCGGCATAAATAAAAAAACCATAAACCTAGGCTAGGTTGACCCCATGAAATTAATGTTGTCTTTAGGCTCGCTGTCGGCTAACAGTTTGCCTATCGAAAAAAAACAGCAAGTGCTGATCGATCTTGTGATCCGCACTTATCAGTCACACGAACGAACGGAGCTTTTTAAGGCAATTACGGACTATCGTAAAAACCAGCTGACCGCTCTCTTTCCTGAACATGCTAACAAAAGCTATTCCATTATCTTTGAGTTGATGGACTATCGTGACCTTATTGAACGATATCCTAGCACCCTGTCCGAAGAAGCTGCTTTGCTTGAAAAAGTCGTTGGTCAGTGCTTTATGCATTGGCTGGACTTCTGGTGTGAGTGCGAGATTGCCGCTATTAAAGCGAAGTTTCCGTTGAAGGAAAACGAATCACCAGCGCCACGGCTTCTCTGTGAAGACAATGCTTACTATGGTGCTCTAGTTGAGCGAGTAGAAGACACTCAACTTATGGTACAAATCCCAAGCCACCCGCAGGCAATGCCACTCAGTGATGCGATCGCATTGAGTAATCTTGAGCTTTTTATACAAGGTGAAAAGTGGTACGAGATGCTGTCGCTATTGTCTTTGTCTCAATTTGGTAAGCACTTCATCGTACTGAAACACCCAGATCAGGAGTCTTGCCCTACTCTGGTGGCTTCCGCGCTTATTCAGGATTGGTCTATTCGCGATACTTGGCTCAGCTACGCGCCACAGTTTAGTAATGAGCAGTGGAATTACTGCTTTCCTAGTTATGGCTATTCTGAATTTACGCGTTTACAGCTATTTACACCCTCAACACTGTTAAAATGTTACTCTCTCCCAGAATTTGATAACGAATTCAAGTTACAATTGTCTAATACACAAGCCGTTTGCGAAGTGTTGCGCCTGACCGTAAGTGGAAACGCTCAACAAAAACTCTACTTCCTCTACCTCGC
The DNA here is from genome assembly GCF_030248475.1 of Vibrio sp. D173a. Classification (NCBI taxonomy): domain Bacteria; kingdom Pseudomonadati; phylum Pseudomonadota; class Gammaproteobacteria; order Vibrionales; family Vibrionaceae; genus Vibrio; species Vibrio sp. D173a. The sequence continues at coordinate 36,799 of NZ_JAHGAH010000095.1, read as the reverse complement.
TCAGAAAGAGTTGATGAGTGTGTTGCATCAGACAGGTTACAAAATTGGCTTCACTATTATCGAGCAACCTTTCATGCTCAACTTTTATCGAGCTATCGATGCGAAGGCGTATTTCCATTCGGGATGCTGCGACTTAAATGACGATGGCAAACAGACTTACCGTGGATTCTGGAATTTTGAAATGATGGTCAAAGCATTCAGTAACATCGACTTTCGTGGTTATAAACGTGCTGTTCGAGCGAGCAGAAAACGCGGTTCGTTAGAAAGGGATGAGCATGTTTGATTTTAGCCTAGAGGCTATCGTCTACGCCAAAGCCATTACGCTCCTCGCGACCGTGGCTGTCGTCATGATGTGGCTCTTCTATTACTGCTATCGACTTAAGCAAAAAAATGAAGTGATCTTTGGTACTCACCACGCAGCTTATATTGCGTACTCGGTGTGTATCATTGCGTGGATCAGCAGCAATGCTTATTTCCATACCGATTTACTGCCCGAGCTCGGAGCTTCGGCTGGCATGTTCATGGCTAAGTTTGCCAACCTCGCTTCCTTCTTCGCATTTGCTTTTGCCTACTATTTCTCATGCCAGTTAGCGGCGGAGCAACGCAAAGGCAAAGTACACCGATGGCAGCAAGGCATCTTTGTTTCATTAACTGTGTACTCGCTGTTTATCAATTTGCGTCCCGGTTTGACCGTAGAGCACGTCGATATTGTCGGCCCAAGTCAATTCGTGATCGAGTTTGGCCCGCATACCTCTTATTTCTTTATCGGCCTCGTTAGCTTTGTTGTACTGACGCTCGTCAACCTTGTCGCCATGCGAACAAACAGCAGTAAGCTGACTCTAGCTAAGACCAACTACATGATCGCTGGTATCTTAGTATTCATGCTTTCGACGGCCGTTATTCATCTTGGTATGACCTACTTTATGGGAGATTTCTCGTTGACTTGGTTACCACCAGCCTTGTCGATAAGTGAAATGCTCTTTGTTGGTTATGCACTGCTGACCTCCCGCTTCTACAGCGTAAAGTACATTGCTTACCTCGCTCTTAGCGCGCTGCTGGTCTGTGCTATTTTCGTTCTGCCTTTAGGCGCAATATTTATCCCACTTACGGACAGTAATCAGTGGCTTATTGCCACACCTATCTGCGCCCTTATTGGTATTACTTGGCACCTTTTGTATAAAAAGGTCAGCCGATATTCATCGTTCTTGATATATGGCGACAAGAAAACACCAGTACAACAAATCTTGTCACTTGAAGAGGATTTTAAGCTCTCTATTGATGATACGATGCGCCGTCTGGGTAAGCTGCTGCAAATTCCCAATGACAAACTACGCCTCGTAACCAGTAACTACAACGAAACCTTTTACGAAGAGTACCTTTCATCAAACCGCTCGGTGTTGGTGTTTGATGAACTCTCTGAAGAGCTCGAATACAAGGTATCGGCAAAGCGCTCAATGAAGGCGCTGTATGACAAAATGAGCTCAAACAACACCGCTTTGGTTATGCCGCTGTATGGGCAAGGTAAATCGGTTACGCACTTATTGGTTTCTCCCCACAAGAGCAACAACCAAATGTTCTCGAATGAGGAAATCTCAGCAGTTCAAACCTTGCTTACTCGAGTACAAAGTACCATTGAAGCGGATCGCCGTATTCGACAAAGCCGTGCGCTAGCTAACTCTATTGCTCACGAAATGCGTAACCCTCTTGCTCAAGTTCAGTTGCAATTTGAAGCATTGAAACAGCATATTGAGAATCATGCGCCCGTTGAACAGATCAAACTAGATATTGAAAATGGCCAAGCCGCAATTCAGCGCGGTCGCCAACTCATCGATATCATTTTGCGAGAAGTGAGTGACAGCTCGCCAGAGCACGAACCTATCGCTATGACCTCGATTCATAAAGCCGTCGACCAAGCTGTCAGCCATTACGGTTTTGAAAATGAGAAAATCATCGAAAGGATTCGTCTGCCACAGCACACTGATTTTGTGGCAAAACTCAATGAAACCTTATTTAACTTTGTCATTTTCAATCTGATTCGTAACGCAATTTACTATTTTGACTCGTATCCAGACAGTCAAATTGAGATCAGTACGAAAACGGGTCCTTACGAGAATACGCTGATTTTCCGCGACACTGGCCCGGGTATCGATGAAACCATCTCTCATAAGATCTTCGACGACTTTTTCTCTTACCAAAAGAGCGGCGGCAGCGGCTTAGGTTTGGGCTACTGCCAGCGTGTAATGCGTTCTTTTGGCGGCAGAATTGAGTGTGAGTCTAAGCTTGGCGAATTCACAGAATTTCATTTGTACTTCCCTGTTGTCCCGAATGCACCAAAAGCAGACACATTACGCACGCCTTACTTCAACGATTGGAAGCAAAATAAACGAAGTAATGAACATAAAGTCGCGTCCAACGTACAACTGGATAACCAAGCACCAACAGTGCTCATCGTCGACGATAAAGAGGTGCAACGTGCGCTGGTTCAGATGTATTTGAACCAACTTGGCGTTAACAGCTTACAAGCAAACAACGGTGAAAATGCCGTCGAAGTGTTTAAGGCAAACCACGTAGATTTGATTCTGATGGATGTGCAAATGCCTGTTATGAATGGATTTGATGCAAGCCAAAGAATTAAAGAGCTGTCTCCTCAAACCCCGATTATCGCTTTATCAGGGGAGTCTGGAGAACGCGAATTAGACATGATCAACAAGCTAATGGACGGTAGGCTAGAAAAGCCAACCACGTTAAACGCTTTACGTCATGTTTTAGGAAACTGGTTGAACAAAAACACTGCATCGAGCTCTTTTGAAGCTGAGAGAGAATAGTTGGCACCTGATATGCATTGCTGAAGTACAAATCGAATTATCCATAGATTCAAGTCCTCTACAGGATGGAGGAGCAACTTGATAAGGAGTGAACATGATGCTTCACCGACACACATATTACGGCTTGATCCATCACGGTGTTAAAACACTTTTGCTTGATCGCGTGGGTCATTACACAGAAGAAGAATATCACCAGTATCTTAACCTAATGACCGGAAAGTCTACCTGCTTCACCATGTCACATGACGAGCTGGAAGCCACCGTTGACAACCTATTACGAGAGGGTTACCTCGAAGACGTCAAGACGTTGCTCACACGCTACCAAAGCGTCGCGTAACCTCTACCCTCTCCCAAAAATTGCCGTCTTGATTACGGCAATTTTTGTTTCCACTACGCTATAAATGTTCACATTGCCTCAGATTTCGCTAGACTGTCCTCAACTCAACAACTAGGTAGTGTTTGCCTCATGAAGCAAATCCTTGATTTTATCCCTCTCATCGTCTTCTTCGCCCTATACAAGATGTACGATATATACGTTGCAACTGGCGCCCTGATCGTTGCGACTGCTATTCAAATTGTATTGACGTTCGCGCTATACAAAAAAGTCGAGAAAATGCAGCTGATCACCTTTGCTATGGTGGCCATCTTCGGCGGCATGACCATCTTCCTGCACGATGAAAACTTCATAAAATGGAAAGTGACCATCGTTTATGCAATCTTCGCGATTGGTTTAGCCGTAAGCCACGCAATGGGAAAATCAGCAATCAAAGGCATGCTCGGCAAAGAAATCACCTTACCCGATGCGATTTGGACCAAGATTAACTGGGCGTGGGTCGCATTTTTCTCGTTCTGCGCTGGCTTGAATGTCTACGTTGCCTTCGAGCTTCCATTGGATGTTTGGGTGAACTTCAAAGTCTTTGGTTTGTTGATTGCGACGTTCGCTTACATGATTGCAACGGGCTTCTACATCTACAAACACATGCCAAAAGAACAAAAAGAGCAAAAAGAGAACTCATCCGATGTATCGCTTGATGATTAAAAACTCAGTTTTGCTATAATTCGTTCATATTGATAATTCACAGCGACCTTTTAGGTCGCTGTTTTGTTCTTGCTGTCTGGGCTTTTGGCGTTGCCTTATTGCAACCCTCTCAGACTGCGTTGCTAGATTTAATGGATGTCAAAATGAGTCAGGAAATTCAATCCCCTCGCGGCCAACTGCTGCTTCGCACCCTTGCTATGCCTGCCGACACTAACGCCAATGGCGATATTTTCGGTGGCTGGATCATGTCTCAGCTCGATTTAGCGGGCGGTATTCTTGCTAAAGAAATCTCTTCTGGTCGAATCGTAACGGTATCAGTATCAAGCATCACCTTTAAAAAACCCGTTCGAGTCGGCGACGTTGTATGTTGTTACGGCGAATGTACCAAAATCGGCCGCACTTCTATGAGCATTGATCTTGAAGTCTGGGTGAAGCCAATCAAAGAGCACGGTATCGAAGATCGTTTCATGGTTTGTGATGCCACGTTCAACTACGTTGCGATTGATAGCGAAGGCAAACCACGTCCAATTCAGAAGTAACGAATAACTCAATAAAACAGAAATGCTAGGAAGAGTCTCACAATTTTTCATGTTTACTTGTGAGTGGCACAAAAAAGGCGTTAAATTAAGACTTTACCCTACCAATTAAGGAACTATGCTATGTGGTACGTCATCTTTTCTCAGGACGTCGAGAATTCGCTGGAAAAACGTCTAAGTGTTCGCCCTCAACACCTTGAGCGCTTGCAACAACTTCAAGACGAAGGCCGCTTACTAACAGCAGGTCCAATGCCAGCCATCGACTCTGATAATCCGGGTGAAGCGGGCTTTACTGGATCTACTGTCATAGCAGATTTTGCTTCTTTGGAAGAAGCCCAAGCCTGGGCAGATGCCGATCCATACATAGCGGCGGGTGTTTACGAAAATGTCATCGTAAAACCGTTCAAGAAAGTGTTTTAAGTTATGAAAAAATTACTGTGTCTCTTCCTCGCATTTGGTGCGTTAGCTGGCTGTTCATCAAATGATGATAAACAGCGCCAACTTGAGCTAATGGCTTCAAACCGTGCGGGTGTACTTTCAGCGGGCTTACCGCTTGAATATGGTCCACTTAAGATTTTACGTATCTCATCCAACAAAAATGTGGTTGAGATGATGATGATCTACAACGACGATGCGCTGGGTGCTAAGCCATTAAACCAAGTGGTAAATACCAGTATTTACACTTACTGCAATACACCAGCAGTGCGCGAACAGATTGATATGGGCTTGATGTACCGTATTAAGATCCGCAACTCACGTGGCCAGCTAATGGCGGATGAGTTGGTATCTGAACAAACTTGTACTGCAACTCAGCAGCCACAGTAATGCGCTTATTCGTTCACTAGAATGAGTAAAAAATCAGATAAGAAGAAAGCGAGGCTCAATGTCCTCGCTTTTTTATTTCCATTCGCTAGTAATCATTACGCGAGCTCAGTTCGTAACTTTTTCGCAGCCGAAACCAGATTGGCTAACGCCGCTTCTGTCTCAGCCCAGTTTCTCGTCTTCAAACCACAGTCTGGGTTCACCCATAAGCGCTCTACTGGCACCTTCTCTGCAGCCTTCTTCAACAGTGCTTCAATCCACTCTTGTGTCGGAATATTCGGCGAGTGAATGTCGTAAACACCAGGGCCGATTTCGTTTGGATAATTAAACGCTTCAAACGCTTTAAGTAATTCCATATTAGAACGAGACGTCTCGATAGTTATCACATCCGCATCCAAAGCCGCAACGGAGTCAATGATTTCGTTGAACTCGCTATAGCACATGTGCGTGTGAATTTGCGTTTCAGGTTTTGCACTGGCTGCCGAGATCTTAAATGCATCCACTGCCCATTGTAGATAGGCGTCATGGTCACGTTTTTTAAGTGGTAAGCCCTCACGAATTGCAGGTTCATCTATTTGAATGATATTGATACCTGCATCCTGTAGGTCTGACACTTCATCACGAAGTGCAAGCGCTAACTGTTCTGCAATTTCTTTACGAGTGATATCTTCTCACGGGAACGTCCAACATAGTATCGTCACCGGCCCCGTGAGCATGCCTTTCATCTGCTTACTGGTTAATGACTGCGCGTAAGTAGACCATTCAACCGTGATCGGCTTTTCACGTTCAATATCTGCCACAACAATGGCAGGTTTTACACAACGAGAGCCATAGCTTTGTACCCAGCCGAATTTAGTGGTTTGGAAGCCAGCCAAGTTTTCTGCAAAATACTCCACCATATCGTTACGTTCAGCTTCACCATGGACCAAGACATCAAGGTCTAACGCTTCTTGACGCTTAACAGCATCAGCGATGTGCCCTTTCAACGCTTGGTTATATTCCGTTTCTGAAAGCTTACCTGTTCTATAAGCACTGCGTTGAACTCGAATCTCTCCGATTTGGGGAAATGAGCCAATGGTCGTGGTTGGTAACAATGGTAGCCCAAGTACCTCAGCTTGATGGGCTGCACGCTCTGCATAAGGAGCGCTGCGTTGAGTGAGTGACGCCGTAATGCTATTGAGTCGCTCTTGCACTTGTGGCTTGTTCACATGAGTCGCCGTCTTGCGATCCTGAATGGGTTGGCTGTAGGTATCACAAGCTAGAATCGCATTATGGTCTCCGTCTAATGCACGGCCGAGCAACGCCACTTCCGTGACTTTTTGTTTAGCGAACGCAAACCAGCTTTTGACTTCATCACTCAATGCTGGCTCTAAGTCTAAATCAACCGGGCTATGTAATAGAGAACAAGAGCTCGCGACCCAAAGTCTGTCACCTAGGCGTTCTTTTGCAGACTGCAAACGCGCAAGCTGGGTGCTTAAGTCCGTACGCCAAACATTACGACCGTTCACGACACCAGCCGACAACACCCAATGTTCTGGTAGCTTAGCAATCACCTCATCCAATTGCTCTGGCGAAGCCGATAGATCAATGTGTAAACCATCGACATTTAATTCGACAATCTTATCGAGTGTGTCACTTACCGAACCAAAGTAAGTGGTCAGAAGGACTTTTACATCGCTGCGAATCACTTGATAAGCCAACTTGAACGCGTCAGTCCACTTGTCTTCAAGTTCAAGTGAAAGAATTGGCTCATCAATTTGTACCCATTCCATACCTTGGCTTGCCAACTTAGAAAGGATCGTTTGGTAGGCTGTCAATAATCTAGGTAGCAGGGTAAGGCGATCAAATCCCTCTTCCACTTCCTTGCCTAGGTAGAGATAACTCAGTGGGCCAAGCAGTACAGGCTTTACTTTATGCCCCGCTTTGATTGCTTCGTTCACTTCCTCAAACAACTGCGGCCAACTGACTTCAAACGCATCGTCCTTGCTGAACTCGGGCACAATGTAATGGTAATTGGTGTTAAACCATTTCGTCATGTCTGACGCCGCAGCACCTGCACAACCGCCCCCCGACTGAGACTGACCGCGGCCAACTTTAAATAAAGTGTCTAAATCCGGGAATCCGTTGGAGTGGCGTTTTGGTATGTGTCCTAGGAGTAATGTGGTAGTTAAAACATGATCGTACCAAGCAAAATCGCCAGCAGTTGCAAAGCTCAGACCTGCTTCCGTTTGTGTGTTCCAGTTTTTCTCGCGCAGTCCAGCCCCGAGCTGTTTAAGTTCAGCTTGATCGATCTCGCCTCGCCAGTATTTCTCTAGTGCAAATTTGAGTTCACGTTTTTCCCCAATGCGTGGGTAACCGAGAATATGCGTTGTCGTAGCCATGTCCGTATTCCTTTTTCTGTGTCTGATATTAAGGTCAGTACATCGGGAACAAAATTCACCAAGATGTCTGGATGGCTAAAACTATCTCTCTCACGCATGGATTGGACAACATCCAATTATTCAACTTGTTTACTAAAAAACTTCATATTGAGCGATCTCACTCGCACTAGATTAAAACAAATAGACGTCTAGACGTTTACATATCCACTTTTTCTCGTTAAGTTAATAAAGCTCATGGCAGATACATAAGGATGAAAGGGATTCATGATAGAGTTGAAACACTTACGTACCCTCACCTCGTTAAGAGATACAGGGTCACTCACTGCGACCGCGACGGCATTGCACTTAACGCAATCCGCCCTTTCACACCAAATCAAAGACCTTGAATCTCGTATTGGCGGACAACTATTTTTACGAAAAACCCGCCCGGTAAAGTTCACGTCTGAAGGCGAAATCTTGCTTCGTCTCGCCGATGAAGTGTTGCCAAAACTCGCCAGAGCCGAAAACGAACTTGCCAGCCTCAAAGAAGACGTAAATGGCCGTTTGCATATGGCGATAGAATGTCACTCTTGTTTCCAATGGCTGATGCCTGCCCTTAAGGAATATCAACTCACTTGGCCAAGTGTCACGCTTGATTTCTCTTCTGGTTTTGGTTTTGAGCCGCTTCCCGCCTTACTTGCAGGGGAATTGGATTTGGTTATCACATCCGACATACAACCACGCTCTGAAGTGCACTATGAACCACTCTTTGATTTCGAAATGCGTCTGATTACTTCCACTAGTCATCCGTTAGCCGACAAAGACATCATTGAGCCAAACGATCTGGCTGATCAAACCATGCTTTCCTACCCGGTTCAGAAGCAAAGGTTGGATGTAGTAAAACACTTCTTACAACCTGCAGGAATTGAACCTGCCAAATGGAAACAGGCAGACAATACCCTAATGCTGGTCCAAATGGTGTCGGCGGGTTTGGGCGTAGCGGCATTGCCGAATTGGGCGATATCGGAGTTTTCTCGCCAAGGGCTGATCACAAGTAAACCTTTTGGTGATGGGTTATGGCGTCGCTTGTTTGCTGCAACACGAAACTCAGAAAAAGATAAGCGTTACTTACAAGCCTTCTTTGCAACCGCACGCCAGCAATGCAAAAGCCACCTTGACGGCATCAAGATGACTTAGAAAATTCGGAAAGAGAGACGAGATTAGCGTTCGTAAGATTTGAATTGATTGGTGAGTGGGTCATATTGGTAACCAAGCATATCAAGCTTGCCCACCACCGATTCCACATCCATCTCATACATGGAAACCAGTTCTTCAAAGCTGTCGCACTCTAAGCGCAGCTTTTCATTAACGATACCCAGCAAGATAATGCTGTCCCAGTTACTCACATTGCTTAAGTCCATAGCGACACTCCTCTAAAACAAGGTATTCGACCTCAATTCTGTTGAGCACATGCGTCTTGGCGCGCTCTAAACGAATAGAGGCTGTATTTAAAGCGTAGACTTAATCTAATGATTTGAAAGTGAGCTCGATCTAAATCCCGAGCTCACCAATAGGAATTCTGACAGGAGTGTTATGCTAAAGGGCTTACGCACCTAGCTGAAATAGACCTTGAAGGCTAGTCATTGAAGCAAGTGCAAGCAGTAGTGCCGCTGCTAACTGAACTTTGTTCGGTGCTTTATGAGTAAAGATATGCCAGCACCAAACCACAATTGCCATGATCAGCATCGCCAGTGATGCCAAGATATGTTGCGTGACCGAGTTTAGTGTCGCTTCATCCAATTGATAAGCGGAAAACAAAGTCATCACCACCAACAACATCCCCGATACCACACCGGTCACAGGTAAAATACGGTGGAAAGCTTGCAGACGGCTACGTGCAATAACCAGAAGCAGCTGAGCAAATGCCGCACCTAAGAAGAAGATCATCAGTGCCATTGACGCTGAAGCGGCCCAATGCGGTTGTTCGAACACTTGAATACTCACATAAGCAAACGCCAAGCCGTTCGCCAAATGCAGTGCCCATAAAGGACCTTTTTCACGAGTCTTTTTAGTTTGAACTTGAGAGTAGAAATAGAAGATCGCGAACACGACCATAAAGGCTTCAATACGCAATGAAGCCACTGCTAACCAAAGAATACCAATTGATGGCAACATCTTGTGCAAACGACCACGTTGACCCGGACAGATATCGCCCTTAATCAACAGCAAGGTCAACAGCGCTTGCGCGCCAAACAGCATTGGAGGAAAAGTTAACAGCAGTTGTTGAATCATGTTGAATGCAAACTCAAAAGTCATTTTGGGGTGGCGATAATAGCAAATCGCCTACCGCCAAACCACCTAAACCCAATATGGCTTTTAGTTATTACTCATGGGTAAGCATCCATTAGAGTGAAGCCAAATAACCCAGCACATCCTCTTGAGTTAGCAAGCCACGATACTCGTTTTGCGAGTCACATAAAATCCATGGGAATTTGACCCTCGCTTTAACTAAGGCTTTCACTTCAGATACCGGCAAGCTCGCATCCACTCGTTCGAACTCCGTATTCATCACTTGGTTAACTGGACGCTTCCAGATACGGTTCTCTCGCTCCGATTCCAGATCCGTCCCCATCGCGGGTGTTAAATGCAAATTGATCTGCTCCTTAGTAATCAGACCAACACAGTGCCTTTCATTGATCACAACTAAGGGCGCATCGGGGCTAAGGTTCATGTATTCAACCGCTAGTGACAAAGGCTCGCCAGGATCTAAACGCCTCACATCACGATGGCTGAGTGAGAGCAGCGATTCATCATGATTAGGTTTTACTACTATCCCATCAAACAACGGCTTGTGGCATTGCGGCTTATCCAATAAAACCAGAGGGACCGCTTGAGAGAATAAATACCCTTGCATGTAATCAACACCAACGTTGGCTAGCACTTTCAATTCCTGTTCCGACTCAACGCCCTCAGCGACCACCTTTACATTGAGCTTATGGGCTAGCTCAGTCATCATCTTAACGATGTGGAATTTCGTGCTGCCTTCTTCAATGTTCTTAACAAATTTGCGGTCAATCTTGATCAGATCAAAATGCCCTTTCTCCAAGTAAGAAAATGACGAGTAACCAGTACCAAAATCATCAATTGCTATCTTGATGCCCTGCCCGCGCAACTCCTCCAACGCTACCGTATGCTCTTGGTCTTGCTCAAAATACGCCGTTTCTGTAAGTTCAATCGTAATTAGACTCGGGTCTACATCACTCTCAGAAATTAAGTCTAAAGAACTTTGCAGGACTTGGAGAGCGTCTAATTTGGTATTCAACGAGCGATTGATAGTTAAGCCAACATCTTCGCCGTAAATCTTTTGGATATGAGTTAATTGCTTCAGTGCTTTCCGACAGACCACATCATCCAAGGCGGCAATCAATTCAAGATCTTCCACCATCGCAATCATTTCCTGCGTATCGTAGGTTGTATTTTGATGATAAAAACGCGCTAACGCCTCAAACTTCACCACTTTCCCACTTCGAGTCTCAATGATAGGTTGGTAGTAAACATCGACAAGTTGACTCTCAATTTGCGCTCTCAAAAATGCTTCAAGATGGGAACGCTTGACCAACTCATCGTGCAATTCACTGTTATAAAAACTGAAGTAATTTTGGTCATCTGACCGAGAAGAGATCATCGCTTGCGCGGCGTGGACTAATGCATGCTTGGGTTGTCAGTATCGTAACCCAGTACTGATATCCCAGTTTGCCCTTCAATAATGACATCATGCATACTCGAACCCAACTCACTTCTAATTCCACAAAAAAGCCTCTCAATGCAATTTGAATCAATCTCAGAGGGCTGAGCCATTGGCAACGAGGCGTTTGCAAACAGATGGCAAAAACATCTTTAGATAACTGACCCACAATACTCGCGTGGCGACTTCGCATTAAAAAATCAGCGAACCCAAGTTGCTGTTCAAGCGCCGTTTTTTCCGAGAAACAGGGGCGCAGAGCCATAACAATGCTCAAGTCTTTGTTACTGTTTTCTCGTGCTAAATTTCCAAGCTGAGTTTCAAACTCATCACGTGGAGGCAAAAGGCAGAATATTGTTGGGTTTGCTCACCCACTTTCTTCATCCAAAGCAGAGAAGCAGAAATATCCGTCGAAACGCCAAGATACAGGGTTCGACCAGACGTAAAGTTAAGACGATAAATACACAAATGGTGCGCTTGATGGTTTCCTTTTGAAGTGCGACTTAATAAGTTACCGCTCCAGTAGCCTGCTTGGTCAATCTGCTCCCACATGTCGTCGTAGAAAGCTTGGCTATGATGTTCCGAGCTAAAAATGTTGGTTTTCAAACCGATGATATCGCGATTTTCGTACCCCATCTGTTGTTCAAAAACCCGATTACAACCCAGGATTCGAGTATCTTGGTCAGCAATCAATATCCCCACATTGGGCAAGTCAAAAATGGTTTCGAGGATTTTCGCCAATTCCTCACTGCCAGTGATCGTCAATTGAGGAATGACGGTACCTTGAACAATGTGATCATTCAGGCGTTCAAAGCTCATATCGACGTGAACGAGCATGGCCTCGTTTGACATTAAGCAACAAGACAAGTTGCCATACCCTCCATGACGCTCTATCTGAGCAATTTTTTCTTTTGCAGCGTCTCGTTGCCCTAACAACATATGCTCCAGCAATTCATCCAACCCGCTAATCGGTTTCTTTAAACCAAATGCGGACATCATACCCTTTTGGTCACATTCAAATTCTCGGGTCTGGATATCATAAGACCAATCGATAACTTGAGAATGACCGGATGCGGGCTGCACTTCTCCTTGTGCGATAGACACTAATTCACTCATAACCTAGCCCCCTGTTTGTATCAGCCATGACTACGAATATTGATTACCCACGGTGTCCCCTGATTTTGCTGTAGTTTTATGATTGCAAAGTGGTCAAACACCATTTGGAACGTCGATACGCTAGGTCAATATTCACAGTCAAAATGACGTGTGCATTAGCATGCACTTAATTAAATTATAGAAAGAGTTTTTGATAAGCACACTGTTGCTAACAAATAATTCTTATCACTTGCGAAGCCAATAACCATAAGGCTTTGAAGGACATAACGCAGTAAAAACCACCAGCCTAATTGCGAGTTATTTTCATCTAGCAATAAAACTTACTGAACTAAGCTTGATATGGGTACTTGGGTATAGATACCTGATTATCAAATCGCTATAATTCGCGCTCCCTGGAACAGAGAGCAAAATATGACCAACGACATTACTCCTATTCATGAGTACAAAAAATACTGGGCTGAGTGTTTTGGTACGGCACCGTTCTTGCCGACCAGCCGCAAAGAAATGGACGCCCTAGGATGGGATAGTTGTGACATTATCATTGTCACGGGTGACGCGTATGTGGACCACCCGAGCTTTGGTATGGCGATCATTGGTCGTCTTCTGGAAGCACAAGGCTTCCGTGTCGGTATCATTGCTCAACCAGAATGGAACAACAAAGACGCTTTCATGCAGCTTGGTAAGCCAAATCTGTTCTTCGGGATCACCGCGGGTAACATGGATTCCATGATCAACCGTTACACGGCGGATAAAAAGCTTCGTCACGATGATGCGTACACACCAAACAACGAAGGCGGAAAGCGTCCTGACCGTGCCACCTTGGTGTATTCGCAGCGTTGTCGTGAGGCCTACAAAGGCACGCCTATTGTTCTTGGCGGTATCGAAGCAAGTTTGCGTCGTGTGGCTCACTACGATTACTGGTCAGACAAAGTTCGTCGCTCTGTGCTGTTCGATGCGAAAGCGGACATTCTTCTTTTCGGTAACGCTGAGCGTGCCCTAGTAGAAGTCGCACATCGTCTTGCTGATGGCGAAGACATCTCGACCATGACCAACATTCGCGGTACTGCGGTTAACCTGCCAGCAGAGCCAGAAGGTTACACCGTTATCGATTCTTCTCGTATTGAGAAACCTCGTAAAGAAGCGTTCGTACCAAAGAACCCTTACGAAGTGGAAACTCAGTGCGATACCAAAAAAGAAGAGCCTGTTGCACAGCCAATCACGATTCGCCCATCACGTCATGATGCAGCGAACACAGCGGTGCGCCTACCAGCCTTCGAAAAACTGCACAACGACCGCATTCTTTATGCGCATGCCAGCCGTGTTCTGCACTTAGAAACCAACCCATATTCGGGTCGTGCTCTACTGCAACGTCATGGTGACCGTGAACTTTGGGTAAACCAAGCGCCAATCCCTCTGACTACAGAAGAGATGGACTACGTATTCGGCCTATCGTACGCGCGTGTTCCTCACCCTATGTATGGCAAAGCAAAGATCCCTGCTTACGACATGATCAAAACTTCGGTTAACATCATGCGTGGTTGTTTTGGTGGCTGTTCTTTCTGTTCGATTACTGAGCACGAAGGCCGTATCATTCAAAACCGTTCACAAGAATCCATCATCAATGAGTTGGAAGAAATCCGCGACAAAGTGCCTGGCTTTACCGGTACAATTTCTGACTTGGGTGGTCCAACGGCAAACATGTACCGTCTTGGCTGTAGCGATCCAAAAGCAGAAGCAAACTGTCGTCGCCCTTCTTGTGTGTTCCCGGGTATCTGTAACAAGCTAAACACGGACCACAAGCACACCATCGACCTTTACCGTGCTGCGCGTAAAGTAGAAGGCGTGAAGAAAGTTATGATCGCATCTGGCGTACGTTACGACCTTGCGATTGAATCACCAGAGTACGTCAAAGAGCTGGTAACTCACCACGTAGGCGGTTACCTGAAGATTGCTCCTGAGCACACAGAAAAAGGTCCACTGGATCTGATGATGAAGCCGGGCATGGGTACTTACGATCGCTTTAAAGAGATGTTTGAGAAGTACAGCGCGGAAGCAGGTAAAAAACAATACCTGATCCCTTACTTCATCTCTGCGCACCCGGGTACAGAAGACGAAGACATGCTGAACTTGGCTCTATGGCTGAAGAAGAACAACTTCGAGTGTGACCAAGTACAGAACTTCTACCCATCGCCAATGTGTAACGCAACGTCGATGTACTATTCAGAGACCAACCCTCTGAAACGCGTGAAGTACAAGCAGCGTGAAGATGTGCCAGTGGCAAAAGGTGAACGTCAACGTCGCCTACATAAAGCCCTGCTTCGCTACCACGATCCAGCTAACTGGCCAATGATCCGTGAAGCACTGATCAACATGGGTAAAAAACACCTGATTGGTGATAAACAAAACTGTTTGGTTCCGGCAGAAGACATTGATGCGCAAACACCAGCACAACGTCGTAAGTCTGGTCGTCACGGTGCAAACCGTTTTGCAACCAAACACACCAAAAACCAACCGGGCTTCGGTGGCCACTTGAATAAACGCTCTGAAGGTGGCTCACGCGACGGCAAGCCATCTGGCAACCGCAACGGTTCAGGTAAAGCGCAAGGCGGACAAAACGGCCAAGGTCGTGGCAACCAAAACGGTCAGCGTCCTAATACGGGAGCACGTCCTGGTAGCAAAAACCAAAACCGCTCCATCGGTGCGGGCTCACAAGGCCAAGGTCGTCCTCAAGGTCAAGGTAAACCAACGGGTCAACGCAAACCTAAGCGCCGTTAATTCAATAGAGCTTGAATAGTAAACTTGAATATTAAAAAGGGCTCCAGAGATAACTCTGGAGCCCTTTTTTTTGTCCGGATAATCATTGTTCTTTAGAACGGGCTCTTTCAACCACACTTATTCTCTTTCGATACAAAAAATGGTATTCGCCAACCAACTTATTGGAAAAAAAAACAACTTTTTGGTGATAGCAGAATTTAAAAAGAATTAAACCATTGGTTTTCATATATTTTATTTTGGTGCGATATTTGCCTAATGAAGGAAAACTCTTAAACATAGGCTAACAATGAGTAATCCACTTCCCCCAAAAACTTCGATGTTTTGGCACGACAATAGCTATACATACGAAGAAGCTGTTCAGGCATTTGAAAGCGATGGCACGTTGAAATCTCTGAATACCGTTCCAACCACCGCATCCGATGATATGGCTGGCTCACCTCCAGAGCGCAGTATGTTTTGGGAGGGAGGAACAAAAAAAATCGATCCGCCACCGCCGTCTGAACCGGAACCTCTCAATTTAAAAACCGAGAAAGAACCAACAGAGGCTTTACCGGCACACTTCATCCCTGTTCGCTACGCCATCGATCAGCTAGAAACGGAAGAAACACAACCTTTTGGTTTGCCTGACGAATGGAAAGGCCAAGGCCCAGCCAAACTCAATACCGTTGGCTACACCTTGCGTCAGCTTCGCGATGGTTGGTTGTATGTCTATGATGCAATCAACAAAAGCCTAGACGAATACGAAATCAAAGGAACGCAATTCACGCTCTACAAGCTGGGAGAGTCGGAAAGCCCACAATCCGAACAGCGTGGCACACCAGAAGGTGCAAAACCTTTCCTTACCTACGAAGACGGGAGCGTGCTGTCGATTTGTTACTCTGAACACCGTTGGACATGGAACATGTTCATGCGCGTCCTTAACAATCCGAGTAACCATATCGATCGCATGCGGACTGTTGTTCTGTCTGCAAACGAGAATCAGCACAACATTGCACCGATAGATAAGTTAACTCAAGTGGCTGATATTGAATCTTCTGCCGTCGATGATGGGCGCTTTGCAGATTCTGGCATCGCCACCAAAGCTGATGAAGATGGTTCTACCTTTAAACCTGTCGCAGCCGAGAGCGAGTTAACCTCTGCGATTCCAGAAGAAGAATCAAGCTACTTCGTCGCGATAAAAGATTACGCCGCTGACATTCAAGATATGTCGCTGAATTTTGTTGGTGCCGCAAGCCCCTACCGCCTTTTCACTGACCAGTTTTCAAACCAGTGGAACTTGATGCAGACCGCCATGCAACTGTGCGTGTTCGGGGCGAGTGACGAGATAGACATTCCAGCTAGCGTTAAGCGTAACGGCGAAGAGCTGTCGTTTTATACCGACATGGCAGAATATTACGACTCATCGACACAGCTTGATTTAGCAGAGAAAAACAAAGGGGCGATTCAATCAGGTTATCCTGCCCAATTTTCTGCGGGTGCGATTGAATCCAGCCAAAATACACAGTCTGCAATTGCTCAGTCTATTCAAGATAAATACGGTATATCCGCCAGTCGTTTTGGCTACTACGAGCAGTGGATTGCCAGCGACCGCTGGCGCAAGCAGCTCAACTGGAAACAAATGTTGAGTGAAATGCAGACGTTATCAGAGCAAAAAGAAGCCATGCTTGCTCATGTGACTTGCGTAAAGCGTGATTTCATTTCGGTATTAGAAACTCTCACCCCTCATCATCTCGAACGTGTCTTCGACCTTTACAGCGAGGAGACGCAATATAGCCTCTATCAGCTTCACCTAGCGGCGGTGGAAGCGTTCAGCCTTATGATTGAAGAAGAGGACCGCGTTTGGGCAGAAAGTCAATGGGAAAGACCAACCAGCTTATTACCGCTCTACACTTCTGGTTTCAGCCGAACTGTTTACAAGGAGTTGGAAAAATTACTTCCCGACCCCCTATCAACATCGCCAGACGATGAAGAACAATGGTTAGACCATGTTTCTTCGGTGAGCAATAAAACGGGGATGTATGCGAAGGTCATGGACTTTGTTACAAACCCGAACACCTCTGAAACCGACATTTTGAAAGACTTGGCAAAAGGTTTTAAAGAGCTCAACATCCTATTCAAAGCCTCCATCAGCGCGGCATTTAAGGGAACGCTAGAGGTGGGTGTGAGTTTAACCTCTCAAGCTTCTATCCTATTGATGCCAACGCTGGCTAAGCCACTGACTAGAAATAGCTTTCAATGGCGAGCGACTATAGCTGAGCGTATGGCACAAACGATGCCGGTGAGTATTAACGAAAATTATGCCCAAGAATTCAAAGATTGGAAAACGCGCATTGAGGATAACCTTGCAGAGCTGAAGAAAAACAACCGCATTATTGCTGAGGTGAATCAAAACCAGCGTAAGGCGACAGCTAAGTATAAAAACGCATTAAAGAACCAGCGCCGACTCAAAAAGTCATTAGCGGTGGCAACGTTAGAATATCCACAGCGTATCATACTCCCAGACGATTTACCCAAAGCAACGGTTGAATTTAGAACAAGGATAATCAGTGAGGCAGCTGATGATTTACATAAACTGTTCGAGAACACAGGCGGACTGGGCTTTTTAGCCCTGCTGTTTAACAGCATTGCTTTAACCGATGCCATGAGCAGTATTGCCGATACTGGCTTGATGTCTTCAGATGAATTCTTAGACATACAGCAAAAGCTGTTTTATACCGCCAGTGCATGGACAGGTATTCGGACGGGGAAATTATGGGATAATGTTAAAGGGAATGAGAAACTAAGAAAGCACTCACTGCACACTCTTAAAAAGTTAGTCGATCGAAATGCTAAAGGTTTTAAAAACTTGATCCTTGATGACCTAAAGATATTCAATAAATGGCTCGCGATTACAGGGGCTTTAGGTGCGTTAGCTTCAGGTATTGAGGCTTACCGTTCTTGGCAGAGTATCGATGACGTATATGGTGCGATTGGTGCGTTTCAGTTCTTAGGAGCCTCTACTGGTACTTTTTCGACTAACTTGCTTTTTGGAGGCCCGGTAACGGCAGCTTTAGTTATTCTTACAGTCACATACCTAGCCATCAACTATATGCTGAATAATATAAAACAAGACGATTACCAAAAATGGTTAGATAAACTGCCTTGGGGTTATCACCCGTCTCGCACTCAGTGGAGCCAATCTTCGAGCTTACCCGAGAGAGAGAAGCATAATTCAGCATTGGTGCAGCAAGCACTGTTTGACTTACAATCTATTATTCAACAGCCTAAGGTATACCATCTGTAGTGGCACACTGAATTTGGTCACTTAGTTAGAGGTGATATCATCACCTCATAAGTTAACAGGTGACATAATGACAAAACGTGCAAGACGCCAATTTAGCGCAGAATTTAAGTTAGAATCAGCGCAGCTAGTCCTAGATCAAAACTACTCTGTAGTTGAAGCTGCTCAAGCCATGAATGTGGGCAAATCCACGATGGACAAATGGGTTCGCCTGCTTAGAGAAGAACGACAAGGTAAATCACCAAAAGCTTCGCCGATGACCCCTGAGCAAATAGAAATTAGGGAATTAAAAAAGAAGCTGGCTCGCCTTGAAGAGCACAATGAAATATTAAAAAAAGCAACCGCTCTGTTGATGTCGGACTCACTGAACAATTCTTGATAATCAAGAAACTCAAGCAGAGCTATAGCGTAAAAACATTATGCGAAGTCTTCAATGTTCATCGAAGTAGTTATAACTATTGGCTAAAACGCCCAGCGGCAATTAAGGCAGAAACAGTCAAACTACGCTGTTTGGTTAGTGAGGCCCACGCAGCAAGCAATGGCTCTGCTGGTGCGAGGACTATTGCAGATATAGTCACGAATCAGGGTGTGAAACTCAGCCGTTATCGAGCAACAAAGCTCATGAGAACGCTTGGTTTGGTCAGTTGCCAACAGCCAAAGCATCGATACAGGAAGGCTTCTCAAGAACATATTGAGGTTCCAAACCACTTGGGCCGACAGTTTGCGGTTACCGCCCCAAATGAAGTTTGGGTTGGTGATGTTAAGTATATTTGGACAGGAAATCGCTGGATGTATTTGGCGGTTGTTATCGACCTTTTTGCCCGCAAAGTGATCGGTTGGTCGATATCTTTGTCACCAGATACCCGTCTGACAGGTAAAGCTCTTTCAATGGCTTATGAATCACGTGGTCAGCCTAAAGGCGTGATGTTCCACAGCGATCAAGGTAGCCATTATACAAGTCGAAAATATCGTCAACTTCTATGGCGTTTTCAAATAAAACAGAGCTTATCTCGCCGAGGGAACTGTTGGGATAATACGCCGATGGAGCGTTTCTTTAGAAGCTTGAAGACAGAATGGGTGCCAACAGTAGGTTATCGTAGCTTTGCTGAAGCTCAACAAGAAATTACCCGATACATTATCGGGTATTACTGCCAACTTAGGCCGCATCAGTATAACTGTGGCCTAACTCCCAATGAATCAGAGCGATTATATTGGGAAAACTCTAAAACCGTGGCCAATTTTAGTTGACCACTACAATCAACCTATTGAAAAAGTACAGGCTTATCCAGGCTATACACATCGTGAGTTAGTTGGCTTGGAAGTGCATATTCAACTGCCACGGCGTGCTGCAACGAATGGTATTACAGTGAGTACCAACACCAAGGCAACAGAAGATGATTTGACGTCAGGCTCGTGGCATCACAACGCAGATTTAGTTACGCTACAAACTCAAGACCAAGCGAGAAAAGAATCACTGGTGTACAAGGTAACATTGCCAATTGAAGAAGCAGACCAATACTTTGCCATGCAAGTATCATATGATGTGGAAGATGATGCTCCAGCCAAGCATGAGTATTGGTTCCAAAATAGCGTAAAACAGAGTGCAACTTATGGCGTGATTTCAGACAATACCAAACAAAACATCATTAAGAAATCACTCACCCCCATTGTTGGCACATTAGGTTTTCAGGAGTAACCCTTGGCATATTCACCATTTTATATCACCCCAGAAGAATTGGCAGTTTATCAAGAGGCGCAAGAGCAAGAAGTACTCGCAGGCGATAATGTCAGAACATGGCATAAGTATGATGTAGAGGAACCATTTCGCTATTACTTTAAACTTTTTTCGCTTCCATTTGTGATCGCCCCATTCCTATTAACTTTGTTTATACACACGAGTGACACGGTTGGCGTAACTATTTTTTCTTTTATTTTGTCGGTGATGGTGTCTGGAGCCTTTTACCTTACGATTGGCCTCGACTATCGCTATGACTATATTTTTTCTAGCAAAGGCTTTGTGATGAAAAAGCGTCGCAATATGCCTAAATGGGTAAATACCGCTACGCAAGCTGTTGGCTGGATAGGTGCAGTGGTGTGTGTAGTGATGGTAGCACTGGTTGGTCCGATGGCATTAGCGGGAGCAGGTGCCTTCATTTTGCTTTCATTTGGTATGCTTAAACGCAAGCCTGATGAACCAACAGAAGTGAGAGTTGGAGAGCGAGAAGACCGGCTCTTTGCTGATTACAATAAGAAAAGAAAAGTAATTAAGTTCTTTTTTAAGTATGACAGGTGCGAATACCAAGATACTGCTCAGGAGATTACTTTTCGCTCACAGGGACGATTCTATAGTTACATTTTCTTTAAAAATGAAGCTGACTTAGAATCCATGGTCACGCAACTTTCAAATATCTACAAACTGGATTGTAAAGAGGTCAATGATCATAAAAAGCTGTTTGAAGCGAAGCCTGAACCTAGACTTTTTACGACCCCTGCTTGTTATCGAGAATACCCTACCAATGAAGTGTTTGATTTAAGGGATGCGAAAGCACCACTCCCAGAGTGTAAATACCTCTACAACGGTAAGTGGCAAACTGAATCAGAAATCGAACGCTTAAAAGCGGCTGGTGAACAGCAAGCCACTCCCGCTTCATAGCTCAAACAAGCATTAAAAAAGGGCTCTAGAGATTACTCTGGAGCCCTTTTGCTTTGGCTGAATTACGCAGATAACTAAATTATTTCGCTACGTTACCTGCAACGTTTAGTGCATCCCAAGTACGTGCAAATGGTGGTGCGTAGCAGAAGTCCATGTAGCCTAGTTGCTGTGTTGTCATCTTCGCTGTGATAGCAACAGCGAGTGCGTTGATTCGCCCTACTGCGCCCTTCTTACCAACGATTTCGCCGCCAAGCAGCACATTGGTTTCTGGGTGGTAAACCAGCTTCACTTTAATGTCTTCTTGGCCTGGGTAGTAGTCGGTTTGGTTCTTATCTGAAATGGTTGAAACCTTCACGTCCAAACCGTGTTCTTTAGCTAGAAGTTCCGATACGCCTGTGCATGCCAGTTCGTAGTCCAACACTTTTAAGCAAGACGAGCCCAAGAAGCCACTCATGTAAGTGTCTTTGCCAGCTAGTTTGTCAGCCATCATGCGCGCTTGTTTGTTAGCAGTGGTTGCCAGTGGAACATACACTGATTTTCCTAGCGCCATGTGGTGAACCACAGCGCAGTCGCCGACAGCGTAAATGTGTGCATCTTCTGTTGCGCCAAACTCATCTGCGAGTAGTGCGCCGTTCGCGGCTTTTGGTAACTCGAATGCTTCTGTGTTTGGTTTGAAGCCAAGTGACATGATCACAACGTCTGCTTCAACATTGCCGTTGTCGGTTTCTACGATGTAACCGCCCTGCTCTGCGTCGCGAATGGCTGATACGCTACAACCAGTTTTAAGCTCAGCGCCAGATTCACGAATCGCGCCTTCTACCACTTCAATCATTTCTGGGCTGAACTGACGGGTCATCACGTGTTGTTCGCGCTCAATGATGGTGACGTGTTTACCTAGTAGGTGCGCTGCATCGAACACTTCAAGGCCGATAAAGCCGCCGCCGATAACACAAACGCGTTGTTTGTCGATGTCCTTAAGCGCTTCTTTTACTGCCAAGCCATCTTCCATGCTGGTTAGCGTGTATACGTGCTCTGGGTTAAACTCGCCAAACGATGGCACGATTGGGCGTGCGCCAGTGGCAATCACCAACATATCGTAATCGATAGTGCTTTCTTCACCTTGGTTACGAACTTTAATCTGCTTTTCTGTGCGGTCTAGTGCCACCATTTCAGTTTCAATGCGCACGTCTAAACCAGATTTAATCGCTTGCTCTGGCGTACGAGAAATCATGCGCTCAGTGTCATCAAACATGCCACCAGCAAAGTAAGGTAAACCACACGCACCGAACGAGATGTAATCGCGCTTATCCAACACAATCACTTCATCTGATGGCTGATTACGTTTGTATTTCGCTGCGAAACTCATACCTGCAGCGCTACCGCCTACGACAAAAACTTTCATATTTATTACCTAAATAACCTGAACTCAGGAAAAACGGAGAGCACCCGTGTTGGGTGCTCTTTATTAAGTTTGGAAATTACACCGCTGCTTCTTTTGTTACTGTTGCAGCAACATCAGCGTTGTATTGCTCAGTGTTTAATGAGCCATTCTTCTTCGCGGTTAGTACACCTGACAACATTGAGCCAGAGATGTTAAGCGCGGTACGAGCCATGTCGATTAGCGCTTCGATAGAAACCAGAATCGCCACAACCGTAATGTCTAGACCCATGATAGTCAGCACCGCTACTGCTGCGAACGTTGCGCCGCCACCAACACCTGCGATACCGAATGAAGCAATCGCGATTACAGCAATCAGTTGTACGATGAAGCCTAGGTCTACCGGCATACCCATTACTTGAGCCGCCATGATAGCTAACATTGCTGGGTAGATACCCGCACAACCGTTCTGACCGATACTGGTACCGAATGTTGCTGACATGTTTGCTGTTTCTTCGTCCACACCTAGACGTTGAGTTTGAGTTTCAACGTTTAGTGGGATTGCCGCCATGCTTGAGCGAGAACCGAAGCCGAATACGAGCACTGGCCAGATTTTCTTCATGAACTTCGCAGGAGACAGACCGAACATAGACACCATCACGAAGTGGATTGCGAACATTACACCGATTGCCACGTAGCTTGCTAGTAGGAAGCGACCCATTTCTGCTAGTGCGAACAAATCGTTTGTCATCATGAACGTGGTCATCAGAGCGAATACACCGTAAGGCGTCAGCTTAAGAATCTCACGTACCATTGAAAGAACTACTTCTTTCGCAGAGTTGATGAAATCAACGAAGTTTTGCACTTTCTCAGGCTTACGGTTTTTCACTTGCAGGATACAGTAGCCAAGGAACATACCGAACAATACTGTCGATAGTGTTGAAGTACGCTCAGAGCCCGTTAGCATGTCGAAGATGTTAGTTGGGATGATTGACAGTGCCATACCTGACAGACCGCTGCTCGCCATTGCATCTTGCGTCGCTACTAGTGCATCACCACGAGCTTCAATCGCACCGTTGGTACCAATTGTGCTCACTAGTGCGTTTGCATCGATACCGAATAGGTAAATACTTGCGATGCCCACTGCCGCAGAGATAGCACAAGTGAAAAGTAGAATACCGATGATTTTTGGTGCGATACGCGATAGTGCACCGCCGCCTTCTACGTTCATGATCGAAGAGATCATCGCTACAAATACTAGTGGGATTACGATCATTTGTAGAAGCTTGATGTAGCCTTTACCGAACACAGAAATCAGTTCAGCAAAACCTGCCGTTGCAACGTTACCAACACCGAATACGAGTTGAATCGCACCGCCGAATAACAGACCAGCAGCAAGCGCACTCAGTACGCGGAAGTTAAAGCTTTTCTTTTGTTTTTTGAAGTTCGCAAGTAATGCGTAGAACCCAAAGAACAGGATGCTCAATCCAATAAATGAAACGCTCATGAGAATCTCCTATTGATACCCATTTAAGTCCGAAAATCGGTTATTTTTTGTATGCAATGGCTTCAACTTCAACCAATGCGTCTTTTGGTAGTCTTGCTGCTTCAACACAAGAGCGAGCTGGTGCGTTTTCTGTACCAAATACCTCTGTGTACACTTCGTTAAATGCGGCGAAGTTTTCCATATCTGATAGGAAGCATGTTGTCTTCAATACTGTGTCTAGGCCCGCACCGCTTGCTTCTAGAACCGCTTTTAAGTTCTCTAGAGACTGACGAGCTTGCTCTTTGATGCCGCCTTCAACAAACTGCATGGTTTCTGGAACCAGTGGTAGTTGGCCTGATGTGTAAACCATTTCGCCGTAAGCCGTACCTTGAGAGTAAGGACCGATAGCTGCTGGTGCTTGCTGCGTGGCAATGATCTGTTTCACAATGTAACTCCTAAGTTATTAACTTTATTCTGATTTAAATTCACGGATAAACTTGTAAACCGCCTGACGGCTGATCCCAAGTTGCTCTGATACTTGTGTTGTCGTCTCTTTAAGCTCGAATACGCCGTTATCAAACAGGCAGCGAATGATGGCTTTGTTACGACCTTTTGCTGAAATCGTCTCGTCTTGATCCACTTCTTGCGTCGCTGCACTCAACGCTTGCTTGATAACATCATTGGCGTTGTTGCTGAACGTTTCGCTAACTAGGGTTTGCGATACATTGCATTGCGGCATCAGTGTTTTTACGATTTCAGGGAATGGGAAAGATAAGTTCATGTTGATGCATAGCATGCCAATCGGCTTTTGCTCTGGACCAGCCAAAATGCACGTGGTCGATTTCAGTAGCGAGCCATCGGCTGCATTAGTGAAATAACTCTTCGGAGAGACTTCGCCCGTTTTCTCGAATGTGCTCCACATACGTAGACCCAAATCGGTGATAGGCGAGCCAATTTCGCGACCAGTGTGGTGGCCATTCACGATCTTCACGACTGAATTTTCTAAGCTTTCAAATGAATGAATAACCACTTCACAGTACGGTCCGATCAAATCGGCAATCGTGTCTGCCAAACGAAAGTAGTTGCTTAAACATTCTCTGTCTTCGTCGGTGAATCGAACTTGCTTTACACTCATCATTTCGGTTTACATTTTTGAACTCAATGACTGAAAAGTACTCCTTTCGAGTTAGTTGAGCAATACAGAGTAAACTTCTGTAAACCTAAAAAATGCGCTTAAAACACCGCCAAAAATCCAAGAATTGCTCGAAATCACGCACAATAGTTGAGCACGATCACCAAAAACATATGAATAGGGTTTAATTTCTTAAACCACATCAAAGTTTAAATATTTAAAACCAAAGATTGCATTTTTGAACACTTTAATGATCTAGAACAAGTTCTGAAAATCAGTAAGAACCAAATACGGTAACAATCGATTTGAAGCGCAACTCGATTTATAAAATCAACGTCAATTACAGCACTCTCAAAAGGACATTAGATGAATAAAACATCACCGCCACCGACGACTTAAGTCCCATTCCGTACCGATAAGACGACACAAGATTGGAAAAGACGCTGTGATTAAGGAAAAAGTTGAAATAGAAGAAATTGAGAAGAAAAAGCCGAGCAAGTGGAAACCCGACTTGAAGTACATTAAGCGTTGATTAGAAATGTGTTTAATTAAACAAAGGTGACGCGATGCATCTTCCTTGGTTGGTCCCCATAATCGATGACCGCGTAATGTTGAGTGCAACGATTATCCCAAATCGCTACAGAGCCTGGTTGCCACTTAAACCGAACTTGATATTCAGGCTGACGAGCAATCGCAAACAATTCGTTTAACAGCTGCTTACCTTCCGTATGCCCCACTTCATTGATATGACGAGTAAACTGCTCATTAATAAATAGGGTTTCCTTGCCCGTTTCCGGGTGTATTTTTATCACTGGGTGCACAACGGGTGGATGTAGATGAGAAACTTCAAGCAGTCGATGATGCCAATCAAGCTCAATATCTTCCTCAGCAACCTCTTCAAAGGCAGTAAGAGAATGGGTTGCAGACAACTGTCTTAACTTCGTTTTTATCGTATTGTCGAGCGCATCAAAAACGGCAGTCATAGAAACCCAAATCGTATCTCCGCCAGTATTCGGGACGTGTTGAGCATGCAGAACCGCCCCTTTAGAAGGCTGCTCTCTCCAAGTTAAATCGGTATGCCAGTAACTCTCGAGTGGCGCATTGCCTTTGGTGGTTTCAATAATACTGACTTGAGGCGAGGACTCGACGTTGGGAAAGAAGGGATGAGCAGGCTCCAATCCCCCAAAGTACTGAGCAAGTTCTAACTGCTGCTCAGGCGACATAGCTTGACCATCAAAAAAAGATAACTTGATGCTCGATTAGGGCTTGATAAATTGCTTCCAGATCTTCTGCAGTGCAGTTGGCCAAATCTATGCCATGAATACGCGCACCGATATACGGAGTGATTGGCTCAATCTCTATCATTACAACTCTCTTGATGTTGATTCTTATCAGACTACAAAGACCATAGCATGCACGAATTACTTTCAATTGATTAGAGTTTTCGACGTCTGTGATATGCGCAACTGTCAATGAGGTAACATTCAAACTCATGCAACGATGTCTATCGTTCAAACCTAAGCCTAAGCATGCTTTGAGACCAACTTAATCCAGAACTTTAGATAATAAAAAACCGAGCACGTAAAGCACTCGGTTTAAATTAATAACGATGAGACGGAATTAAGACAGCTTAAACTTACTCAGCTCACCGTGAAGATCGCTCGCTTTTACGGTAAGTTCGTTACTGATCTCTACTGACGACGTCATGGTGTCCATCACCTCTACTGCGGTATCGTTGATGATCACCACATTACGGTTGATCTCTTCCGATACAGAGCTCTGCTCTTCTGCTGCCGAAGCGATTTGGTTGTTCATGTCGTTGATGACTTCAATTGCTTGGTTGATTTCAGACAGCGCTAGATGTGCCGCTTGCGTCTCGCCCTTAGTATCGGTCGCTTGTTTTTGGCTTTGCTCCATCAGCACAACGATCGATTGCGTTTCTTGCTCTAGTCGAGCCAGCATTGCGCGGATCTCTTCCGTCGACCCTTGTGTACGGTTTGCAAGGTTACGAACCTCATCAGCAACCACCGCGAAACCTCGGCCAGCCTCACCTGCTCGTGCAGCTTCAATCGCCGCATTAAGCGCCAGTAAGTTGGTTTGCTCAGCAATACCGCCAATTTCACTCAAAATGCCCTGAATTGCCGTGCTGGAATCCACCAGATTCTGCGTTTGTTGCTGCGCATCGTTGACTTGCATTGCCAAGCTATCCACCGCACTCGCAGCGTTATCCATGCGCGTCATGCCGTTCAGGCTATTGCTTTGAACTTGGCTTGCCGCAGCGGCTGCTTGAACCGCAGAGTTCGCTACTTCTTGTGCGGTTGCACTCATTTCATTGATCGCCGTTGCTAACGAGTTTACTTCGTTAACCTGAGCATTCAATTGGTCGCGAGAAGCCGCAGCACGTGTTTGGCCTTCTGTTGCGTTCTTATCCACTTGATCTGCGGTTGCCATTACGGTCAATAGCATCTCTTGCATACGCGACAAGAAGGTATTGAACCAATGTGCAAGTTGCGCGGTTTCATCTTTACCCTTCACTT
Organism: Vibrio sp. D173a; assembly: GCF_030248475.1. Classification (NCBI taxonomy): domain Bacteria; kingdom Pseudomonadati; phylum Pseudomonadota; class Gammaproteobacteria; order Vibrionales; family Vibrionaceae; genus Vibrio; species Vibrio sp. D173a. The sequence continues at coordinate 9,118 of NZ_JAHGAH010000095.1, read as the reverse complement.
CAATACGGTAAGTCAGATCCCCCTCGCCTTGTGCCGCGTCTTTAAAACGTTCAACCAAGTTGCTCAACACTTTGCCAAGCGAGTTCGCAATGAATGCCATCGCGGCAATGCCTAAAATAGCAGCGAAGATCCCCGCCCACACACCTTTTTCAAGCGCTTCCGAACTCTGCTCATCACTCCATTGCTGGTACTCATCGACGCTTTTTGTGAGGTGACTACTGGGAACCGACACCATGACTACCCATGGCGCATCACTGGTATCAATAGCGGTGATCGCATACTCATCACCATCAAAAGCGATAAGGCCAGCACCATCGCGCTTCGCAACCGACTGAATGTTCGACCACTCGGCAGCCAGCTCTGAAGAAACTTTCTTACCCACCATTGCACCATCTCGGCTGTTTGCCAAGGTAATACCTTTCCAAGAGGTGATAAGAATTTTACCCTTGCCATCAAACAAGTTACGCGCCGATTGTTCACTCTGGCTTTGTAGTTCGTACAGCGACAAATCAAAACCAAGCGAACCGATGATCTTGCCATCTTGTTTGATCGGTTGGCTGATGGTTGTAATCAGCTCTTGCTTGCCTCGTACAGGATAAAAGTACGGCTCCATGACGAAGGTTTTGCCCGTTTCGTAAGGCATTAAGTGCCAATCGTCTTTGCGTTCGCCACTGCTGTTTAGCTCTGTATTGCTAAAGCTTTCCATCGCCACTGCATCAAAACTGTTTTGATCATTTGGCGAGAAGAAAGGCGCAAGGTAACCTTGGCTGTTAAAACCGTCTTAAGGATTAAGCGTCACTTGCTGTGGCCAAGTTTTATCTTGCCAAACCATGTAGCCTGCAAATACCGCTTTGTTTTGTGCTTCTAGCGCGGCAGTAAACTGTTTAACAATAAGCTCTGCACTTGCGTTAGTTTCTGAGCTCAACTCGATGATCGAACGTACTTGCTTCAAGTTTGCAAGTACAGGATCAAGCTGGTTCGCAATATTCAGACCTTGCTGAATCGCGGTGTTTTGCAGATCGGTACTGGTCGCATCCGTTAATTGCGCTTTTACTTTCTCGTTCACTTGCTTGTTCACGTCAGTAAATGCATCGGTAGTCATACCCATTGCAATCAATAAAGTGAACGCCATTGCACCGCCCGCACTGACTGCGATTCGAGTACGTATACTGTTAAACATAGTCACCTCTGTAACTGATGATAGATTGGCATTATTTTTAGAAATTTCATGGATTTTAAACAACAGAGGTGAACAGGAGACGTCAAGATATGAACAGAAAGAGAATAATAAGATAAAACTTATTAACAGCGTAACGTATGTGGTCAGTTTTATATTTTAACGTATGAGCCCTACAATAAATAAAGCCTTCCAATAATCTGTCTAAGTTATTGTATTTATAGAATATAAAATCAAATAATAAAATGCATTTTATACGAAAGTATTCAAGCATTTTTGCTCTTTTTTACTGAGTATTAGATTACTCAAACCGTGACTCGAGTCACAGTTAATTTTCTTCATATACCTGTTTTTATTGCGGTTATTTACTCCCTGAAATGAAAGTAACGCTCATTGTTGGCTAAAGACCCACTTTGAGCTGAGTAAGTAATTACTCATCATGCCAACCAATATTCCCAGAGCCAGAGCAAGGAACACCATATAGTCTTGTGTTCCGAACATAAGCGTCCAACCTTTAAAAGCGGCAAAGTTAGGCACTGCACTAATGCAAGCACTCGCCATAAATTTCAGCCACTGATACAACGGGTTATGTTTGTCTGCTTGAGAGAAAGTAAGCCAGCGATTTCCTAGCCAAGTCGTGGTTGCTGCAAACAAAAAAGCGATGCTGCGAGCAACCATCAACTCCAAGCCAGCCACATGGAATAACAAGGAAAAGATAAGGGTATCGACCACAAAGCCGATACCACCAACCAGAGCAAACCTTTCTAACGGAGCAAATTTTGTTAATTTACCCACTCCGTTACCCCATCACACAGGTATAGAGTGAACGTTTCGATTTAGCTGTGAAGTCGTTAGTACAGCTTAAAGCGTTATCGTGAATAACCACATCCACTTGTTGCGATTTACCAATCAGGTGGAATTTCTTCAGGTTAGTTAAGTCATTGGCATCTTCCAGCTTTTTCGCCTGGCCATGGCTGTAAAACTGGCCAGAGAACGGTCGTTTGCCAATGTAGAATACAGGTGCACTGTCATCAATTTGCTCGAAGATAATACGGTCACTGCGGCTGTCTGCTTTGCCCATGTTCAATACCAACATTACAATCATAAGCAGTACCGGTAGTACCGCAGCAGTCCCGGTTACCCACTTAAAGTCGTTTTTATCCACCAGCATCGCCACCAAAATGCCCAGAGCTGGAATGCCCGGTAGAACGTAAGCAGGCAAAATATTCCCAGCCATCGTGAACAGAATCATTGGTGAAATCAGCCAACAGATCAGGAAGCTCAATAGACCTTGATGATCAGTTTCAATAGCTTTGAGCACCTTACGACGCTTCCACGCCAAAATAGGCAATACGATTGACCAAGGCGCTGCCGATTGCAGCCAAAATACCCAGATCATCCCACGAGGCTGATCGTGTGCGGAACCGTATAAATCCCCTTGCCAGCCACTCACGACAAAACGCTTAAAGTGTTCGCCAACAATGAAGTAATCAATAAATCCCGGTGTCGCCATCTCTGCCATGATGTACCAAGGCAGAGCAATCGCGAACATCAACGCCAAACCTGACACAATAGGAAAACGCTGCCACAACGCTTTAAACGCCCCAAAAAAGCCGTGCTGAATCACCAACCAAGGGAACACTGCAATCCCCATGATCACGATGGCTACCGGTCCTTTTGCGAGCAAGCCACAAGCCAGACCAAAGAAACCAACATATCCCCACAGGCGGCTGTGTTTATCTTTACCAAGCCAGCAGTAGTAGAATCCAACCATTGCCATCGTCATTGCGAGAGTGAGCGCCATGTCTGTCATCACCGCGCCCGCAGCAATAGAGAAAATGCCACACGTCGCCAATACTAGCGCTGCGATCAACGCGCTAGTACCCGCACGATAAGCCATAAAGGCAATAAAGAAGATCGTCGCCACACCAGCCAACCAGTGTGGTGCACGCACCGCGAATTCATTCAATCCAAACAGTTCAATGCCATAAGCACTCATCCAAGTGAACAGCGGCGGCTTACCCCAAAAAGGGACACCGTAATCAAACTGAGGGGTGAGCCAATTACCCGTTTCCACCATAAAGCGTGCCATTTCGCCGTAGCGGGCTTCTGTGGTGTCCATCAAAGGGTAAGTCGCAAGTGAAATAAGACGGAGTAAAAGCGCAAACGCCAACAACAACCACAGATGGGTTTTATTAATACTCATGATTACGCAGTTTCTCCTAGTTTAAACTTCATGGTTTGGATGGATTGATGTTTCGCAGGCTGCTCGTAAACAAACTGGATAAGATAAAGAGGACGCTGTTTGGCCTCGACAAAAATACGCCCGATGTATTCGCCCAAAAGGCCAATCGACAGCAGTTGAACTCCTCCCAATGCGAGTTGAACCACCATCATGGATGGGTAACCCGTCACTGGCTCCCCAAATACTACGGTTTTCATCACGATGAATGCGCCATAAAGAAAGGCACTGAAGGCCACTAACGCCCCCGCTAATGTCGCTAAACGCAAAGGACGAATCGAAAACGAGGTAATACCGTCCATTGCTAGGCCAATCAACTTAAGGTAGTTCCACTTGGTCTCACCGCAGAAACGAGCATCACGCTCAAACTGCACCATCACCTGTTTGAAGCCCGGCCACGAGAAAATGCCCTTCATGTACCGATTACGCTCTGGTAGCGCATTGATGTGCTTAACCACCTTTGCGCTTAGTAAACGAAAATCGCCCACATTCTCTGGCACATCGAGCTTAGCCATGCTGTTGAGCACTTTATAAAAGCAGGCGGCCGAGAAGCGCTTGAACCACGTCTCGCCATGGCGTTCGCTGCGCTGCATGTTGACCACGTCATACCCTTCACGCCATTTAGACACCATCTTCGGAATCAACTCAGGAGGATCTTGCAAGTCAGCATCAATCACGATCACCGCTTCGCCTTGGCAATGTTCCAAACCTGCACTCATGGCGGACTCTTTGCCAAAGTTACGGCTTAATGCAATACAACGAACGTCGCTAGAAGATTGAGAAAAGTTTTGCGCGATCATTAGGCTGTCGTCTTTGCTGCCATCATCGACGTACACGATTTCGCAGCGCTCTGGCATAGCGTCCAGAACCGCAACCAAACGACGATGAAATTCCGGCAAGACTTCTTGCTCGTTAAAGAATGGCACAACCACAGACAAAACTGTTTTAGGCTCAGAGTGTTGGCTCACCTTCGAAAAGGTTGCAGCGTGAATGTTGAAGGTTGACATGCTACTCTTCCACTGTTTCCGATGAATGGATGCAGTCTATTAATAGCGGCGTGAAATAGTTGTTGTTGACATCTTTTTCACACCCTTAGCGCATAATGTTCGGTTAAGGAAATATCCTTAATTGCGAAAACCCGCCTGATTGGAGAGAAATACATGAAACGCGTACTTTTGGTCGAAGATAATCGAGAAATTGCAGGCATGCTGTTCGATTATTTTGAGTGTGCAGGTATGGAGCTCGATTACGCGGACAATGGCGAGCTGGGCTTGAAGCTAGCGATGGAAAACACCTTTGACATCATTTTGCTCGACCTAATGCTGCCACGCATGGATGGCTTAACCATGTGTAATAAACTTCGCGATGCGGGAAATAATACACCAGTGCTGATGCTGACCGCGCTTGATAGCCGCGACGATATGCTCAAAGGCTTTCAGCACGGTGCCGATGACTACCTAACAAAACCCTTCGACTTGGATATTCTCGAAGCGCGCATGATGGCGCTGATCCGCCGTTACCGTGGCACCGTGGCTTCGAGTAAATTGGAATACGGTGAAGTCTCTATCGACCAAAAAACACGTCAAGCCTACCGTCAAGATAAGCTCTTAGTGCTCAACCCGACGACCTATACCATTCTAGAAATGCTGGTCAAAAATGCACCAGACGTGGTCACACGTGAAGAGATCGGCTTTCAGCTATGGCAAGAAAACGAGCCCAACAACGATGTACTGCGCAGCCATATTTACCAACTGCGTAACCAACTCGATAAACCCTTTCAAAAGCATGTTCTTATCACGGTGCCTAAAGTTGGTTTCCGCCTGGAGACCGGAGCATGATCCTCCGATGGTTAAACAGCACTCAAAGCACTCAAACGATGACAGGCCGTTTAGCACTGTTCTTCTCATTTGTCTCTGTTGTTATTGGCCTGTTCTGCTTTTTACTCATCACCGGCGCACTGCTTTGGTCAGAAGATCGCGTGGGTGAACGTCGCATTATGATCGACAAAAAAGAAGCCATCGTTTATTTTCAATCTCATCCCGACCAAGGCAAAATCAAGCTCGATTTGCTGACAACCGCATACAACGACATCAACTTAGTTCCAGAAGAATTTCGCAAATATCTTATCGGCAAAAAACGTTTTCTAGATGAAATTGGCGACGAGCCAGACTCACGCATGATCTACATGGGTTCCTACACCAATAAAGGCATTGTTCACCCAATTATCCTGATTTCCCTCATTGATGAAATCGAGATAACCTCTGAAGAGTTTATCCTCGTGGTGGCTGCGGTGCTTTCTATTGTTGCTGTTTTGATTTTCTTATTTGGTAACCTATTGCTGCGTCTATCCCAACGATTGATAGAGCCCGTAAATACGCTGAAAATCCAGTTAGACCACAACCAAGGTGACCTAGCTCAAACCTTCAGTGTACCTAATGGCTCCGCCAAAGAGTTTCAAGCCTTGGCCGAAAAACTCAACGAAGATCGTCACAAGATCAATCAAGTCATCAAACGAGAACAAGCCTTTGCGCGATATGCAAGCCACGAGCTTCGTACGCCGCTGACCGTAATGAAAGGCTCGAGCAGCTTGTTAGCCAGAAGTGCGAGTACGGACTTCCAGACACGCCAAGTCAATCGAATTCAAGATGCGACACAGCAGATGTCAACCATGGTAGACGTTTTACTAGGACTAGTTCGTTACGAGCGCAATACGGATGATTCACCAGTGAGAGCCATCTCTGAAGAAGAGCTCACAAGGATCATTGCGCAAAGCCAAGCGCAAGCAGACGAAAAATCCCTGGCCTTGCAAATGAACGTCAGCGGGACACCTAAGACCAAAGCAACCAACGCGGTACTTACCATTATTCTTGGTAACCTCATTCGCAACGGCATCGCTGCGACACCATCGGGATCAATTCATATCAATATGGATGAGAACACTATCTCGGTGCGTGATGAAGGTGAAGGCTTCTCCACCGTTCCACACTCGGGGGGACACGGATTGGGTCTAATGATTGTCGATGATTTGTGCCAACGTTATGGCTGGCATTTTACGATTGGTACGCATCCAGAGGGTGGATGTGAGGCAGTGATTGACCTTGCGTCAGAGCATTAAGAAGATTGCTCAGCGTAACTTTCTCTGCACAAGATTCAATCAAGAGGTATCTCATTTGCCCTGTTTTAATCATTTGCTCAACATCAAAGCGGGCAAAACGATACCTCTTTCTTATTCGATTGAATGAACTATTACGCCGCGATCGACGCAAAGCGATTCATCACTTCCAATGCTGCTTTCGAGTCTTCACAAACAGAACACACATCTTCGATAAAGTACGTTAACGCTCTGGCTTCAATGGTTTTGATCGCCGCTTGCTGCTGTTCGGATAGGTAACCGTAAATACTCGCCGCACCAAAATCACCGAAGATCATCTCACCTTGTTCATTCACCAAAGTATTGTGCGCATACAAATCACCGTGACACACCTTGTTGTTATGCAAGTGATTAAACACATCCACCATCTGTTCAACAATCGCATTTACTTGCTCGACAGTTAAGGTAAACCCTTGTGGGAAGGTGTCTCGTGTACAGGTTTCCAGTGTTGGCGGCAAACCTAAGTTGTAATGGCTGTCTGGAATCAGCTCCATCACCAACGCAAGCTCATTACCATCATCCACCTGCGCGATGGATTTCACCAAATTGTTGTGGTGCCCTGCTTGCAAACACGCTTCAAGCTCATCATGCGGGAAGCCGTCGCTGGTCACTTCACCCTTAAACACTTTTACCGCAACTTCACTCGGGAACTCATACTGCGCGTCAGTCCAATTCGCATGAGAAATCACCCCACTCGCGCCTTGGCCGAGAACGTGGTTAAGCAAGTAACTGCCAGTTGTAACTTTAGGCACGCTGTCTAGCGAAGAAGGATGCTTGCAAAATGGGTTACCCGCGAAAGCAAACCATGCCAGCTTAGGCAGCTTGATCAACACATCAGGGAAGTGCTCAAGCTGGTTAGCAGACAGACGAATCAGTTCCAGATTGACCAAGTTTTCCATGCTGTTTGGCAGTTGCTTGATGCGGTTGCCTGCCAGTGCCAGTTTTCTTAGGCGCAGTCTTTCACCAAGGCTGTTTGGGAGAACTTCAATCTCATTATCCGTCAGAATCAACCAACGCAACTGGCTTGGCAGCGAGGCTTCACTCACCTCTTTAATCTTGTTGGTTTTGAACCCAACCATCTCAAGATTTGGCAACTTGCCCAGAACCTCTGGCAAATGGGTGAACTGATTGTTTGAAGCAAAGATGATTTTCAGCTTGGTCAGTTGTTCCAATTCTGGAGGTAGATCTGACAGTGCGTTGCCGGATAAATCTAATACTTCAAGCGTTTCTGCAAGCTCTAAAATTTCCATAGGAAACTCAGTTAGCCCTTCCGCCAACTTCAATTGTTTGATTCCTACCAATTGTCCTGTTTGTAATTGTTCTAGAGTCTGCAAAACCAAGCCTTCTGATTGAATGAAAATAAGCGGCGTAGTTTACGTGGCTTGAGGAAGAAACGCGAGTTGTGATGCTGTTTGGTTCATTTCTGAGGCAAACCTTGTTGGATATGAAACCTTTTAAGCCCCCGTGACCATCAGGAATAATCGAAAAGGTTGTATTGAAACACGGACTTTTTATCTGGGTTTATTGGCGTTACACTACGCGCCCTTTTTAACGGCAAGGTCGCGTGGTTGGACACGTCAGTAGTCGCATGAAACTCTCTGAAAGCCCGATAACTCAGCACAACTTTAACGGTCATACCTTTTTCCTTAAGCGTGATGATATGCTGCATTCTCACTTCTCTGGGAACAAAGCACGTAAGTTTATGGCGTTGATGGAAACGCAGAACAGAGACATCAAAACCCTCATCAGCTACGGTTCTGCCCAATCCAATGCGATGTACTCCCTTGCCGCTCTGGCGCAAATCAAAGGTTGGAACTTTGAGTTTTACGTCCAGCATATCCCGTCTTGGCTCAAGGACTCCCCGATCGGCAACTACCGAGGTGCGCTGGATTTAGGGATGAACATCACGGCCATGCAAGAGATCGAATCCCCTCTTCATCCCACTGAATACATTGAACAAGTTCGTGGGTTAGACGATACAACCTTGGTTGTCCCTGAGGGCGGAAAAGCGAAGATTGCCGAAGCCGGTGTAAAACAACTGGCGCGAGAACTGCTTGACTGGACACGCCTTGAAGGCAAAAAGCAGTTTGTAGTGGCCTTGCCATCAGGAACGGGCACAACCGCTCTGTATTTGAGTAAACATTTAAAGCCACACGGAATCGAGGTCATCACCTGCGCTTGTGTCGGCAATGCTGAATACCTGACTGAGCAATTCAACACACTCGAAAGTGAAAACCACCCAACGATTCTCTCGGTGCGCGACAAGCACCATTTCGGACGTTTGTATCAAAGCGATTACGAAACGTGGAACGCGCTCTACGATCAAACCAACCTCGAATTCGATCTGCTGTACGACCCTTACATGTGGCAATGCTTACAACCGTGGTTGGCGGAAAATAAAGACAAGACACTGATCTACATCCATCAAGGTGGATTACTTGGTAATGAATCCATGCTGCCAAGATACCAACGAGAGTTTGAATAAGCGCGTTCTGTGCTTCTCATATTCCAATAGCGCTAGTGAGTAATTAATATACCCAAGTGACTT
>NZ_JAHGAH010000949.1:0-1237 GCF_030248475.1 Vibrio sp. D173a | reverse complement strand
GCTATTAAGGCTGACATTACCGGTTTTAATGCCCGATTCTGCTTGCATGTAGCGAGTGAGCCAAGGCTTCACTGAAATATTTTCAGCACTGACATAGAACTGCCCAGTAACGTCTGTTAATGAGCCACCATCAACAAAGTTAGCACTTACTGACAAAGAGTTGAGGTTAGCGTCTTTAATGCTGACAACACCCTCAGCAAGATGATGCTTACCAGAGTTCTGCCACTTGAGGGTTTCAATATCGAGTTGACGTTCTTCATCAGAAACCGTTCGATAAAGTAACGAGGAATCCTTAGCCGTAACATCGACCAAAGTTTTAAGTAGAAGGTTATCGAGCTCTTTGATGACCCGACCCGACGAGTCCGAAGTCTCTGCCCTACTGCTATCGCGAGCAGCAAACAGATCAATGGATCGGATATCGAGATACATCCCGTTCATCACCAAGTCGGCAACAACCGGGCGCATTTGAATCGCCGATTGAATCAGATCGAATTCAACTTCGACTGTTTCAACGGAAAACGTCACATCTTCAGCTTGAACAAGATTGGCTTTCACCCCCTTCAGGGCAATAGAAGGGTGTGTGTTTCGCCAAAAGCCACTCACATCTTGAATAGAAAAATCAAAACCTGAATGCTGATCAACCCACTGTTCAATTTCAGTTTGGTATTTATTCAGGTTAGGAAGCGCAACACGTAAAGTGGTTACCGCTATGGCAAGCGCCACAAGTAAAGTAACCACTAACCATAAACATGCACGCAGTAGCTGAGTAACACTAGAGCTCACAAAGTATCCATTACATCATAACAACGTCAAACTGCTCTTGAATATACAAAGGCTCAGCTTGAATTTTAACTTGTTTACCAATAAAGACCTCAAGCTCAGCCAGCGCATGAGACTCTTCACCTTCAAGGGCTTCGGCAACCGCAGGCGCTGCGTAAACCACAAATTTATCGGCGTCGTAGGCACGATTAACGCGCGTAATCTCACGCAAGATCTCGTAGCACACCGTCTCAACCGTTTTGACACTGCCGCGGCCTTCACAAGCAGGACAGCTTGAACACAAGATATGCTCAATGCTTTCGCGAGTACGCTTACGGGTCATTTCAACCAGACCTAGTTGCGTAAAGCCATTGATATTGGTCTTAACGCGGTCTTTATCGAGTGCTGCTTCTAATGAAGTAAGTACACGCTTACGGTGCTCTTCTGACAACATATCGATGAAGTCGATAATGATGAT
>NZ_JAHGAH010000948.1:0-1544 GCF_030248475.1 Vibrio sp. D173a | reverse complement strand
AAAAGAGCGCTTTAGTCTTTCTAAATTACTATTTTTCCATGTACTACCAGTCGATTGAGTACATTTGTCGAAATCAATGATCCAGACTCTATTTGACGTATCGAGCAGGATATTATGAATATTTAGGTCTGTATGATTAACTTGAGCTCGGTGCATCTTAGCGATTTCCACACCAATATCATAATATGCTTCACCTGATAGGGATTGATTTTCAAGTATCGAAACTAAGTCTTGAGCATTCGGGATCTTTTCACTCAATAAATCTGCTCGATAAAACAAGCCCGCTCTAATAGCTCTCGCAGCAATCGGTCTAGGAACATTGACTCCTTCAGATTTCAGTAAGTTCAGCAGATGAAACTCTTGGCAGCTTCGTGATCTTTGCCAACCAATAAAGATGTATTGGTCAGAGACTAACTTGCCCAATAGTCCACCTCTTCTGTAGTGCCGTAAAGCTGCTGGAAGATACTGAGTTTGAACAAACCATGTTGTTCCACGCCCCAATGCACTGCCTAGAATACAACCTTTTTGTTCCCAGTAATCAATATCAAAAAGACTTTCGATATCTTCACTTACTAAAGTTTCATCAAACCAAATTGTCTGAGATCCATTCGTTCTCACTTGTGTCATCTGGATAACTCCAACCTTAAGCTAAATAAGCACATCAACAAAACGAAAACTAAGCTTTAGTCCACAACTTGCTCAAAACTACTTTATCGAGACATCCGTTTTCATTGATTTTGTTTTACCGATACTTGGTATTCCGCAGAAGTGCTGTATTTTACATTTATCAGTACTCTCTGCATAATCTTAGGCAATTAAATTTGTGAGCGATTTTTATGCCCCTTTTTACTCAAGCACCTGAATCTGTTTGTTTTTTACGTTTGTCTGCCATCGGTGATGTTTGCCACGCAGTCGCAGCGGTGCAAGCCCTGCAAAAACAATGGCCTACAACCAAGGTTACTTGGATCATTGGCAAGGTTGAAGCCCAACTACTGGAAGGGCTAGAAGGTGTAGAGCTTATCGTCTTTGATAAGAAAGCTGGCTTTTCAGGTATGCAGGCCGTTTGGAAAAAGTTATCTGACCGAAAGTTCGATGCTTTGGTTCATATGCAGTTAGCTTTAAGAGCGAGTTTGCTCACTTTAGGCATCAAGGCCAACCATAAAGTCGGCTTTAACTTTAAGCGAGCTAAAGAGGCTCAATGGCTTTTTACAAATAAAAAAATCGAGGATGTTCAATCACAACACGTTCTCGACAGTTTCTACTCTTTTGTCGAATATCTGGGTGTACCTAGCTCTATCCCTGCATGGAACTTACCTATTGGTGTCGAAGATACTCTGTTTGCCAAAGAATCATTGGGCTCAAACCCTACGGTTGTCATTAGCCCAGCGGCAAGTAAAGACGAGCGTAACTGGTTACCTGAGCGCTATGCAGAATTTGCTGACTATGCAGTATCTCAAGGCTATCAGGTGGCGATCTGTGGCTCTCCAGCTGAACGGGAAATGACTCTAGCGAAAGTGATCATGGATAAGATGACTCACCCCGCT
>NZ_JAHGAH010000947.1:0-592 GCF_030248475.1 Vibrio sp. D173a | reverse complement strand
CATTAGCATTTGTGTAGCAGCAAAGGATGAGAACAATGTACTTAAGAACCTGCAGAGTTTTCCTGAGGTATTAAGCGTGTATCACACGAATGGAAAATGGGACCTGATAGCCAATCTGCGCAGCCCAAACCTTTCAATGTTGGGTGGCGTGCTAGGCCGAATACGCTCTATCGAGGGCATTGAGCAGACCGAAGCTAATTTGCTGATAAACAAAATCTTTTGAATGGAAATAGAACGAGAAGTTGGCCAGATAAAGACGCGCGGTTAATAAGACCGCGCTAGTCAAAAAAGGTGTAATTTGGGTTTGATATAGGTGCAGCTAGATAAAAACAATAAGTTAATGCATCGAACTACGTAATTTGTCACTTCGAGCGAAGGTGAACATCAAGAAAAAGCACAAGAGCAGTAATGCTGATGAGATTTGTAAGGTAAACAAGCTTTCAGATACAAGAGGTAACGCCAATGAAAAAACACAAAGCGCTACAATAAACAGTTCGAAAGCGGCGCCTATAAATGAATAATTATGACGAAAAAGTGCCCATCTATAACTCATTGATAACTCCATTATTGAGTTTAGTTAAAAAAAGCGAAG
>NZ_JAHGAH010000946.1:0-697 GCF_030248475.1 Vibrio sp. D173a | reverse complement strand
TGGGTCGCCTGCGACAGGATCAGTACGGCCACGCAGAGTATCGACAATGCCAGAGCTTTCATCACTTGATTTGTCCCCTTCTACCGCATCAACAACCGTAGTAGCGTTTTCTTGTGCCGGGGTTTCGATCGGCTCTAACATGGTACAGCCAGTCATTGAAGCCAATAGGGCTAAACAAAAAATACGTTTCATAGTGATACTCTCTCAGTCAGCAGTACAGGGCGTTAAAAGTGGCTTAATCTAATGATTAAAGCTGTTGGTTAACAAAGCTCATCATCTTGTCTACTGACGAGATAACTTTTGAGTTCATTTCGTAAACACGTTGAGATCAAAGCCCGGAACACCCTCTTGCGGATCACCACTTGAGCCTGTTGGCAGGTACAGGTTTTGACCAACTGGCTCAAGGCCGCCAGGGTTAACAAAATCGGTGATCGTGATCTGACCAACCACAACGTTGTTCTGCTCACCACGGATACGTACTGACACTTCACCGTCGTTACCAACTGTAATCGAGATTGCGTCTTCAGGAATAACAATTTCTGGTTGCAGCGGGTAACCCTGACCAGAAGTTACGATTGCGCCGTCACCATTCAATGTAAACTGACCATTGCGGCTATAACCTGTCTCACCATCTGGCATTTCAACTTGGAAGAAACCATCACCTTCAATCATCATGTCTAGGCTGTTGGTTGTCGTT
>NZ_JAHGAH010000945.1:0-718 GCF_030248475.1 Vibrio sp. D173a | reverse complement strand
CTTCAAGCAGAAGTGGTTGAAGTACTAGCACGCTAAACTGGCGTGACGTACAGATAGATCGCAAAGAAATGACAGGCGCATCCCGCCAATACAAACAGATGCCAAATGGCATGATTGTATGGGATGCGTTTAGCGACATAGAAAATCACACCCAATGAGTAAATAATTCCACCCGCAGCAAGTAGAATTAGGCCACCCAGTTCAACACTCTTAGCCAGTTGATAAATCACGATCAGTGACAGCCAACCCATGGCGAGATATGTCACCAGTGACAAGCGTTTAAAGCGATAAACGAAGGCTATTTTCATCACAATGCCTACCAGTGCTATTGCCCAAATCACCCCCATTAAGCCCAGTGCCAGAGGCGTTCTTAGGCTGACCAAAAGAAACGGTGTATAGCTGCCTGCTATCAATAGGTAGATAGCACAGTGATCTAGGGTCTTAAGTAGGCGCTTAGTTTTCTCAGTGGTGATCGAGTGGTAGAGGGTGGAGGCAAGAAACAGCAGGATGATACTGCTGCCATAAATAGCCATGCTCGCCATCGTCAACGAATCAGCTTCAAATTTATCGGCTTTTATTAGCAGCAAGATCAAGCCAACCACACCCAACACGACACCTAGGCCATGTGTGATTGCATTGGCTCTCTCTTCTATTTCGCTGTATTCACTGACTTTGGTTTCAGACATGGGCACCCTACTAGAGTAATCGAATATTTACT
>NZ_JAHGAH010000944.1:0-631 GCF_030248475.1 Vibrio sp. D173a | reverse complement strand
GAACCCTAGCACCACTGCACGCCAATCACGACTTGCATTCGGTGCGTATTCGTAAAAACTAAAAGGGCGTACCACTATGTTTTCTTGTTTTGCCCTTTCACTCCAGTCTTGCTCTGAAAGTCCGTCATACCATTTGACCGTGACATGTAACCCTGCCGCTTGACTGATCACTTCAAGATCTTGTCCAAACTCTCTTTCCAAAGCAGAGAGCATGGCTTCATGTTTTTGCTTGTATAAACGACGCATTTTCCGGATGTGTCTAAGCAAGTCCCCTTCGTTAATAAAGTCGGCCAAGGCTTCTTGTGTATGGGTTGGTGAGTCGCCAGTAATCGCATCTTTGATCTCTAAACAGCGCGATACCAGTTGTTGTGGCACTACCATGTAACCAATCCTCAAGCCATTGAACATCACTTTACTCAGCGAACCGACGTAAATCACCCGTTCATCCTGCTCCAATTTGCCTGCCAACCCTTGCATACTAGTGTACGGACGGTGCGCAAACTGAAACTCACTGTCGTAATCGTCTTCAATAATCCAAGCTTGGTTCTGCTTGGCCCAATCAATGATTTTTAGCCTTTGCTCCGTGGTTAGTGTAGTGCCCATCGGGTATTGATTGCTCGGTGTGACGTAC
>NZ_JAHGAH010000943.1:0-957 GCF_030248475.1 Vibrio sp. D173a | reverse complement strand
TGGTTGATGGCATGTCTTCTTGGTGGTCTACCATCCACGGATACAATCACCCGGTATTAAATGAAGCGGCACACAGCCAAATCGACAAGGTTTCACACGTGATGTTCGGCGGAATTACTCACCAACCTGCAATCGATCTGTGTCAGAAACTACTCAACCTAGCCCCGAGCAATTTGCAACATGTATTTTTGGCTGACTCGGGCTCAGTCGCTGTTGAAGTCAGTTTAAAGATGGCATTGCAGTACTGGCACGCAAAAGGTCAACCGAGATCTAAGTTCTTAACGCTAAGAGATGGCTATCATGGCGATACTTTTGCTGCGATGTCGGTGACTGATCCAGACAATTCCATGCATAGCCTTTACAAAGGGTTCCTACCAGAGCATATCTTCGCGGCCTCACCAAAAACTGGTTTTTGGGATGAGTGGAACCCGGACGACATCAACAGCTTCAGAGAAAAGCTCGGCACACATCATCAAGAGATCGCAGCGGTGATCTTAGAACCTATCGTTCAGGGTGCTGGCGGCATGCGTATCTATCACCCAGAGTTTCTAAAACAAGTGAGAGCAATGTGCGATGAATTCAACGTGCTGTTGATTCTTGACGAGATTGCCACAGGCTTTGGCCGCACGGGCAAGCTGTTTGCCTGTGCGCATGCCGATATTCAACCGGACATTCTATGCGTTGGCAAAGCACTCACTGGCGGATACATGACACTCTCAGCAACGCTAGCAAGTAAAGACGTTGCCGATACAGTCTGTGGCGGCGAAGCCGGATGTTTTATGCACGGCCCTACCTTCATGGGTAACCCACTAGCGTGTGCCGTTGGTGCAGCAAGTCTTGGATTAATCGAACAAGGTGATTGGCAACTACAGACGAAACAAATCGAATCGCTTTTCTCAGAGCTGCTTCCACAACTCAAACAACATGAGTTAGTTAAAGATGTTCGTTGGTTGGGCG
>NZ_JAHGAH010000942.1:0-1331 GCF_030248475.1 Vibrio sp. D173a | reverse complement strand
CGCTTAGAGATCGACAGTCCAAGCCCTAGCCCTTCCGGTTTGGTGGTAAAAAAGGGGTCAAACAACTGAGAGAGTTTTGATTCAGGCAGCCCGACGCCGTTGTCCCAAATATCAAGTACACAAGTTTGAGATTCCAATCGCCACTCTAAGCCAATCTGCGGGCTCGGCTGCTGGTTCAGTGCTTGCGCGGCGTTATGAATCAAATTAACCAATACCTGCTCTAACTCGGTTGGGTGAATGGAAATTTGAATGTCGTCACTGATAGAAGTCATACGCAGCGTTATGCCTTGCTTGATCAACAGGGCACTCAAGATGCCAGTCGCGTTATTGACCGCTTGATGCAGATTTGCCGTGTGGTTCTCTTGCTTAGTGACCTTGCGGGTAAAGACTTTAAGTCGAGCGATGATGTCGGTGATTGACATATTGAGAGCCAGCATCTTATCTAGATTGCCCTTCACCATATCGGTACGTCCCATTTCTAGCAGCTTGAGGCTGTTCTCACTGTAGGTTCGCAGGGCTGCGAGCGGTTGGTTTATTTCATGGTTAATGCTGGCTGAGAGTTCACCTAATACCGCGAGTTTGGCCGTCTGTGTGAGTTCTTGCTCAGTCTGCTTGAGCTTGCTTTGGGACTCTTGGTATTGATGAATGGTCTGTTGCAACTGTTGGTTCGACTGCTGAAGGTAGAGTGTGCGCTTGTTAACGGTCTCTTCCAGTTTATGATTGAGCGTTGTGAGTGCCACTTTCGCTTTGTAGGTTTGACGCCAAGACCAAGCGATCAGCAATACTAGGCTGTAGATCACCAAGAATATCGCGTCTATCTGCGTCACTTTCTTGAGCTCTGTCTCTCGCCCCTTGAGCGCCACAACTTGGTATTGCTGACTGCTGGTTGCGGCAGGGTAGACATTGAACCTGCCCATTTGGCTCAACTGCTTGCTGGGTAATTCGCTAACGGGCTGTGACAGAGCAAGGAAATCATCAATCAGAGTGATTTGGTCCAACCCATATTGACGTTGCTGCGCGATCTGTTGTTGTTGAATCGAGCTCAGTGGTTGCAAAGAGTGGTACAGCCATTGGGGTTGGCTAGAGTGAAACACCACTTGGTTGTTGTCGAGCACGACAATATCAAAGCCATCACTGGTCAAAATCGCTTCAATGTTCTCTAGGCTGACTTTAACGGTCAACACACCAACGATTTCCTCTGCAACGTAGAGTGGGGAAGAGAGAAAATAACCGCGAACGTTTGAGCGTGCACCTAGGCCTACGTATTGAGATTTATCACCATTGATCGCTTGGCTGAAGTAAGGACGAAACGCAAAGTTCTCGCCCACGAA
>NZ_JAHGAH010000941.1:0-866 GCF_030248475.1 Vibrio sp. D173a | reverse complement strand
CGCATGCTTCTTATCAATCGGGTACGCGCTATCGCATCGACTCGTCACCATCGTGGCGTGCGATTTGGTTTAACCAAGTAGTTGCTAAGATAGATACGCTATCGAATCAGGACTTGATATTGGCTTTGACCTTTGGTTATCGAGAGTTCATTTCTCAGCAGCGCTGGCTAGAGTTGAAAAGTAGTGTGTTGGTTCATCTGGTCGCGATTTCAGGACTGCATATTGGGATGGCGTTTGGCATCGGCTATCAAGTTGGGCGTGGTTTACGTTGCATGATGCCGGCTATGATTTGGCTACCTTTTGTGTCAGGTCTTTTCATCGCGATCATCTACAGTTGGTTTTCTGGTTTTACCTTACCAACGCTTAGAGCGGTTGTGATGTGTTGTTTGGGGAGCTACTTCGTTTGGCTGGGGAGAAGTGTTGGACGTCTGAATTTTATCCTGCTCAGCGTCTGCATTGTGCTGTTGATGTGGCCTTACTCTATACTCACTAGTAGTTTTTGGCTCTCTTTTGGGGCGCTTGCAGCTGTTCTCTATGCCGTTTCCTTGTTTAACTCTAGTAAGACCCAAATTGGCCCTTTAGACAAGGCTATGCTGGTGGTTAAGATTCAATGTGTTTTGACGCTTCTCTTGCTTCCTATGACGCTTTACTACTATCAGGGAGTGAGTGCTCTTTCTCTTGTCTATAACTTGCTACTGCTCCCTTGGATAACGTTCGTTGTTATGCCGTTGCTTTTCCTCTCTCTGGTTTGCCAAATTCTTTTTTCGAGTGACACGCCTTTTTTATGGCAAGGGATCAACGTTCTGCTCGAAGCCGTTTCAATATCGGCGGCTTGGTCACCTCCGTATTGGTGGGTGTTTGATAGG
>NZ_JAHGAH010000940.1:0-1000 GCF_030248475.1 Vibrio sp. D173a | reverse complement strand
GTTGTAAAAATGCGTTTTATGGAAAAGAAGGTTCACTACTAATGAAACGACTCGATTTGTTTGGTCTCTTTCGCCACATCACACTCGTTATTTTTGCGTTGGCTTTCCTAATGCCCTTTATTTGGATGGTTCTCACTTCCATCAAACCAGAAAACGAGATCTTCTTAAACGAAATACGTTGGCTTCCAGAAAGGTTCGCTGGGTATGAAAATTACAGCACAGCACTGTCTGAAACCCCACTGCTCAAATTCATGTTGAATGGTGTGATAGTCACTGTCGCCATTTTCTTGAGTCAGATAGCTGTCGCTGTGCCAGCATCATACGCACTATCAAAGTTGCAGTTTAAAGGTAAGCAAGTGGTGTTTATCGCAATTCTTGCTTGCTTGATGATTCCACCGCAAGCGGTATCTATCCCATGGTACCTATTGATGTACAAATTCGGATGGTTAAACAGCTATGAAGGCCTGATCGCACCATTCTCTATCTCAGTATTCGGCATATTCTTGATGCGTCAGTTTTTTAATTCGGTACCGGATGACCTTATTTCTGCTGCTCGTTTAGACGGTTTTAGTGAATTCGGGATCATCTGGCGAATAATGGTACCGACCGCGATACCAGCATTAATCGCCTTTGGAATTTTTTCAATCGTCGCTCACTGGAACGACTACTTCTGGCCTCTCATCATAGCTAACAGCCAGGATGTTTACACGCCACCATTGGGGGTTGTCGCCTTTAAGAGTGATGAAGCTGGTGACAATTACGGGCCACTAATGGCAGCGGCAACAATCATCGTTGCTCCGTTAATCATCGCCTATTTATGTGCGCAAAAACGTTTTATTGAAGGCATTACGATGTCAGGAATGAAGTAACACATCTGTTATTGCAAGAAACACCTTTGAGCATACCCAAGATGGTTTAAACACCGGACATGCTCAAATCAACTTAGACCAATAGTCCGAAGGAAACAGGGCTAAACATTGAAGTATCGGAGAATAAAATG